>NZ_CP015109.1:1857500-1965000 GCF_002082015.1 Sporosarcina ureae
AGCAGCAACAGAAGATAACCAAAAATGAAATTGCGATGAAACTTTTTCTTCAATCGCGTGTGCTTCATGTTTTTCGTGAATATCACAATTAAAACTAGACCAAGCAGCAGGAACACAGGTATCAAAACCATAAAAATCATCATGGATTTCTCACCTCCAAACGGTTTGTCACAAAGAAGCTGATACCGAACAGTACGGAAACCGACACTACTACTTTCAAAATAAATAACAGAATCGATGTCTCTCCATAGTAAAAGTACAATAAGCTTTCACCTTCGCCAACTGACAAGTTGATACCGAACGTGAAATACATAAACCAGATCAATCCAAACAAGACGATAAACAACTTGCTGAATTGTATTAAGGTTCCAAGTAAATATCCAATCATCATGAGCAGCAATGTATACGCTGTCATCACTAGAATTCGGGAGAAGAAATCTAGCGGCGATGATAGTAGACCTGTCGTTTCTATAATGATATTGTCGCCGAACAGCGCGACAATTTTCATGACCGACCCGAGTAGCACTGTTGTTACACCGCCGATTAATGCCGCAGTACAAATGAAATAGAAGTTCGCGAGCTGAAAGGTTAGACGATTCGTCACGAATGAAAAAGATTCATTGCGCTGGGCAGCCGATGTCAACAGGAATCCAACAATAAGAGCCCAGAATAATGTCAATCCTACCTGTCCGTCATTCGATATGGACGTAAAGTTGAAAGTTATACCCTCTCCCCAATCGTTCATGAAAGTAGATCCAGCGCCACTTATGAAAATAGTTCCAATGATCTGCAATACAATCAGTGTCGTAAATACGGCTCCGTTGGTACTCAATTTAAATAAATACTGACGCTTTGCCAGTTCATTCACGCTCCATTGCGTTGTAAACATCGTCTACCCCTCCTGTCGTCTGGCCTGTCATTGCCAAATAGGCTTCGCTTGCAGATAGTGCCGATACGCGGATACCAGCCTGCTTCAGCTCATCCACTTCAGCCTCCGTATGCTCATTGTCAACAATCCATTCTGTCATCGGACCCGCATTCGATCGATGAACGACCCCATATCGAATCGCATAAGATTTAAGCACACTCTCTTTAGCTTGAAGTGACAGGAACTTTTCCTGCAGTTCCGTAATCGGACCACGAAAAGCAATGCTCTTGCCGTCGATCACCAGAATATCCTCCAGCAAGTCCTCCATTTCTTCCATATGGTGACTCGATAAAAGAATTGTTCGTGGATGTGCTAGATAATCTTTCAGCAGCGCCCTGTAAAAATCTCTTCGCGCTCCAGCATCCATTCCCGTAATCGGCTCATCAAACATTGTTAGTGGACAACGTGTAGCAATGCCGACCACAGCATTGAATGTACTGCGTTTGCCTTTTGACAGGACACGATGGTTTAACGTCAGCGGTAATTTGAAGTACTCGAGTAGACGCATAGCCAGTTCCTGATCCCAATTTTCATAGAAGCGATCACATTCCATTAGTAAATCACCCAGTGTTAGCGCATCCGGAAAGCCCATCATATCGTCTATGAAAATCATGTTAGCAGAAACCTTAAGGCTGTTGAAGGGACGCTCACCAAACACACGAAGCTCTCCATCTGACTCTTTTATGAATCCTGCAACCATCTTCATAAGTGTCGTTTTCCCCACACCATTACGTCCTACCAATCCCGTAATGACATTCTCACGGATTTCTAAACTTAACTGATTCAGTACTGTAATAGAACGATAGCTTTTCGTCACGTTTTTCAAAGTAATTGCTGGCATTATGACCTCTCCTTTCGCTCTGCCCGAATTAATTCAATGAGTTGTTCCTCTTGCAGGCCAAGCAATGCAGCTTCATCAAGTAGCTCCTGCACGAGACGACTTAACCTGCCGTTTTTCCGTTTCGTCAGCAGTTTCTCACGTGCTTCAACAGATACAAACGTGCCAAGGCCCCTTTTCTTGTAAATAAGTTCCGCATCAAGCAAAATCGTCAGCCCCTTCCCCGCAGTCGCAGGATTAATATTGAAAAGATCGGCCAGTTGATACTGTGAGTACACTTTATCGTCCGCTTGTAACGTACCATCAATAATTTCCGTCTCTAACCATTCTGCAATTTGTATATAAATTGGCTTTTCTCCATCCATCTCAAGCAAGAACTTCACCACCTTAAGGTTGCCCAGTACATTACTGTTGTAATGTACTATACGCATTTTTATAGTATAATGCAAATAAATAAAAATAAAAATATTGTTGGGAAACAATGAATAAAATAGTCACTTACTACTCATCCTAGGTAACTACACTGTATCTAAGGAGCGAATAAAATGAATACAGTAAAGGACTTTCCTATTCAGCAAAACAGATTATTAAATGCGGGCTTTCTATTAGCTTGCCTATGTTTATTAGATGCCGTTTTCACGGATTATGGTTTACGGCTTGGTCATATAGAAGAAGCCAATCTACTAGTAGCGTTTTTATATGAACAAAGTATTCCTTTGTTCTATGTAGTGAAACTAGGGTTACCTTTGATACTTTTGTATGTCGTGACAGTAAGTTCTTCAGGAATTGTCGTACGTATCGCTTTGACTACTGCATTATTCATTTATATCGCAGTACTGTTCATGCATATCTTTTGGTTGATCATGGTCGCAATCTAATTAGTGCTTTAATTACCTCTTCTATATCCCGTGTTTATCGTATACTAAATGTATAAGTACACGGAAAGAAGGAGTTGTTATTGAGCATTGAACCATCACTACGAACACTTTCTATTGGGATGCCGCGCATATTACAATCTGCTAATGGCAGAGAATTTTCTAGCGCTATTTGTAAACAGACTGCAAAAGAAGCATTTCTTTCTGTAGATGGTTTTCAAGGGGATGGAATTGCAGACACGAAGCACCACGGCGGTCCCGATCGAGCGGTCTGTATCTACCCAAGTGAACACTATGATTTTTGGGAAAAAGAATTCTCCTGCATGTTGCCCACTTCTACATTTGGAGAAAATCTGACAGTAGACGGGATGCTGGAGAAAGATATATGTATTGGAGATATGTTTACAGTTGGAGATTCAGTGATTCAAGTCACACAAGGTCGAGTACCTTGCAGCACCATTAGTAAGCGCACTGGGTTGCCTGGTCGGATGAAAGGAATGGTCAACACCGGATTCACAGGTTACCTATGCCGTGTTGTTAAAGAAGGAATTGTTCGTTCGGATTATCCGATTACTTTGCTTCAACAAGACCCAAACCACGTCTCCATTCTCTATGCTAATGAAGTATATTTTCAGCGCCTTAAAGATTTGGAAGGATTGAAACGAATTTTGGAGGTCGATGCACTGGCTGAAGAATGGCAACATATGCTGACGAAACGGCTAGATAAACTCAAGAATATCTAAAAAAGGAACTAACCTACGATATAAAAAATCGTCGATCAGTTCCTTTTTTTGTTTATATAAGCTGTTTCACTAATTCTCGATTTCGTTCCTTAAAGAGTTCATTATGAGAAGATACCATACCATTTTCATTTGCTTTTGGATCAATATAGATTTTGGCGCAGTTTACTGCATTCGCAGCATCTTGAAATGCGCCTGCAATTAAATGTAGTTTGCCATCGTGGCTCAGTACATCCCCTGCCGCATACATACCTTCTATGGACGTAGCACTCATGCAAGTACCCGCAATCTGTTTATGTTCCGTTAGTTCAACACCAAGTTGCTGATCACCGATTAACGAAGTATCACGCTCATAACCGTGATTAATGATCACTTCATCCACAGCTATCGTGGTAACTGTTTCTTCTTCATTGTGTTGTAGCTCCACTCTCTCAATTGAGCTATGATCTTCAGACGCAATGAAACGGGATATATTCGTATTAAAGTGACAGACCACACCACTTTCCAAAAGTTGTCGCACTTGCGCTTCATGTCCGCTTAAATTGTCTTTACGGTAGGTTAGATATATTTTCTTAGCGATTGGTTGCAGCTCATTGGCCCAGTCAATCGCTGCATTGCCACCGCCTGAAATCAGGATAGTCTTCCCTTTAAAGCGTTCCAAAGACTTTACCGTGTAGTTCAAATTCGATACTTCAAAACGTTCTGCCCCCTCCACTTCAATCTTCTGCGGATTCAAAATACCTGTACCGGTCGCCAATATAACAGTTTTGCTGTAATGAATAGTGCCAGATGAGCTATATAATGCAAAATGCTTGTCTTCTGTCCTTACGATTTTTTCAATTTTTTCATTGAGTACGACTTCTGGATCAAATGTTAATCCCTGATCCACAAGCCGTTCGATTACCTGTGCCCCTGGTGCCGGAGTGATACCGCCGATATCCCAAATCATTTTTTCCGGATAGACATGGATCTTTCCACCGAGTTGCTGTTGATACTCAATGATTTTCGTCTTCATTTCACGCAATCCACTATAAAAAGCAGCATATAACCCCGCAGGTCCACCGCCGATAATCGTTACGTCCAGTAGCTGATTTTGTTTCATTCCATCTTCTCCTTTTAAAATAATTATTGACATCGCTTGCATTTCAATTTATGATTCTCATTGTATCGATATTGATAATCATTATCAATGATTATTTAGTAGGAAAGGTTGGATTTCACGAAATGGTTCGCTTGTATACAGAAAATCTACACGTTTCATACGATGATCATCTAATTGTTAAAGGAATATCCGTTCAAGTACCTGATAAGAGAGTGACTGCCATTATCGGAGCAAACGGTTGTGGCAAATCAACCTTTCTAAAGGCCGTTACACGTTTAATTCCACATCAATCAGGAGAAGTCATATTGGATGGTGGAAACATCGTTAAGCAACGGACGAAACAGCTCGCACAAAAGATGGCTATTCTTCCTCAGACACAAGAAGCCGCCAGTGGTTTAACGGTTGGTGAATTGGTCTCCTACGGTAGATTCCCTTACCAGAATGCAATGGGGCGTTTGACGCCGCGTGATATGGATGTCATCAACTGGGCACTCGAAGTCACCAATACGACTGATTTCAAATATCGTCAAGTCGATGCATTATCCGGTGGTCAACGGCAACGCGTTTGGATTGCGATGGCACTTGCCCAGGAAACAGATATCATCTTCCTAGATGAGCCGACTACCTATTTGGATATGGCACATCAACTGGAAGTGCTAGAGCTATTACAAAGGCTTAACGAAGAACAGCAACGCACCATTGTCATGGTGCTTCATGACCTGAATCAAGCAGCACGTTTTGCCGATTTCATCATTGCGATGAAAGATGGAGAAGTTGTACGTGCGGGTATGTGCGAGGAAGTTATAAGACCGGACATACTACGGGAAGTATTTCGAATTGATGCGGAAATCGGAACGGATCCAAGAACGGGAAAACCGTTATGCATTACATATGATTTATTAAAAGGAGACGAATAACTGTTGAAGAAAATTCTATTACCTGCCCTTTTGCTTATCGTACTTGCGTTAGCAGCTTGCGGCAATAAACAGGAAGAACCTGTGGAAGAAGATACACCTGCAAAAGAACAAGGAGCAAGCAGCACAATCACTTATGAATCTGAAGAAGGTCCTGTGGAAGTTCCTGCAGATCCGCAGCGTGTTGTAGTGTTGTCAAGTTTTGCTGGTACTGTACATGAATTTGGCGTGAATTTAGTAGGAGTAGAATCTTGGTCAAAAGATAACCCAAGCTTTGATTCATTTCTGAAAGACGTAGAAGAAGTTTCAGATGAAAATATCGAAAAAATCATTGAACTGGAGCCCGATTTAATTATTGGATTGAACACCATTAAGAACATTGATAAATTAAAAGAAATTGCACCTACTGTTACGTATACTTATGGAAAAGTGGACTATTTAACACAACAAATCGAAATCGGTAAGTTATTGAATAAAGAAAAAGAAGCAACAGAATGGGTACAGGCATTTAAGGCACGTGCGAAGCAGGCAGGAGAAGATATTAAAGCCAAAATCGGAGAAGATACAACAGTTTCCGTCATCGAAGAGTTTGACAAGCAAATTTACGTCTTCGGCGATAACTGGGGTAGAGGAACTGAAATCCTATACCAGGAAATGAAATTGGCTATGCCTGAAAAGGTAAAGAAAATGACTGAGAAAGATGGATATTATGCTTTATCTGCAGAAGTCTTGCCCGAATTCGCCGGAGATTATGTCATCTTAAGTAAAAGCGATACCGGAGATAATTCATTCCTGGAAACAGAAACATACAAGAATATTCCTGCCGTCAAAAATAATCAAGTTTATCAAGTAAACACAGCGGAATTCTCTTTCAACGATGCCTATACACTGGATAACCAGCTTGATTTCTTTATTGAAAGTTTTTTAGGAACTAAGTAAGCAAACAAGATGGGGCTCTTCTTCATTGAAGAACCTCTTTTTTTATGAAAAGAAAGGAGCGGATGAACCAAATGGATAAACCCGTTGGAAAAGCTTTACCGTTTAGTTTCAAATTACTTGCCAGTACAATCCTTTTAATCAGTAGTTTCCTATTCGCCATGAAGCTTGGTGCCGCTCACACTTCATGGCAAGACGTCCTACTTTCATTCACGTCAACCCAAAAGGACAATATTTTGATCTTGAAAGAAATACGCTTTCCTCGTGAGATCGGCGCCATGTTTATAGGTGCCGCTCTGGCTGTTTCAGGGGCTATCATGCAAGGCATGACGCGAAACCCATTGGCTGACCCTGGATTGCTTGGACTGACTGCCGGGGCAAATGCCGCATTAGCTATTGCACTTGCCTTCATTCCAACTATCAACTATTTCGGTATCATGACAGCTTGCTTCATTGGATCGGCTGTTGGTGCGCTGATCGTCTTCGGTATTGCTTCCGCGAAGCGAGGCGGCTTTGCACCCATTCGACTAGTATTGGCAGGCGCAGCCGTCTCTACATTTTTATTCGCCATCGCACAGGGTGTTGGTTTATATTTTAAGATTTCAAAGGACGTGGCGATGTGGACGGCTGGCGGATTGATTGGTACCTCATGGGGACAGTTGCAGACCATTGGACCAGTTATCATCATAGGTATCTTCGTCGCACTCGTACTTTCACGCCAGTTGACATTATTGAGCTTGAATGAAGAAGTAGCGATTGGACTTGGACAAAATACATTGAAAATAAAAGTCCTATTGTTTATTGTTATTATTTTATTAGCAGGAGCTGCTGTGGCATTGGCGGGTAACTTAGCCTTTGTCGGATTAATGATTCCACATATTGTTCGTGCCATCGTCGGAACAGATTACCGATTCATTATCCCGGTATCCGCTATTTTAGGGGCAACTTTTATGTTGCTGGCGGATACAGTTGGACGAATGCTACAAGCACCATTTGAAACGCCTGTTGCAGCATTGATTGCGATCATCGGCTTACCGTTCTTTCTTTTGATCGTACGCAAGGGAGGTCGGGCATTCTCATGATGCATCCACGTATACGGAGAAAACAAAGGATTTTCGGCGTATGTTTAGTTGTTTTAATTCTCTTCCTGACTGTTCTCGCGCTTGGTTTAGGATCTGCTTCTATTGAATGGAATCGACTAGTCCCTACTTTCCTTGGCCAAGGCACTTTTAAAGAAGAGTTTGTACTGTTTTCTATTCGCCTTCCAAGAATCATCATTACGTTGCTGGCTGGTGCTGCGCTTGCCTTGTCCGGTGCTATTTTACAAGGTATCACGCGAAATGATCTTGCAGATCCGGGTATTATCGGTATTAATTCCGGCGCTGGAGTCGCTATTGCAGTATTTTTCTTGTTTGTACCGATTGAGGCTGGGGCATTCGCTTACTTATTGCCGTTAGTAGGGTTTTTTGGAGCTGTCATCACTTCCGTTTTAATATATCTATTTGCTTACAGTAGAAAAAGCGGACTCCAACCTATGCGTCTTGTACTGGTGGGTATTGGATTCTCGATGGCACTTTCAGGTGTTATGGTCGTATTGACTTCTTCTGCCAAGCAAGAGAAAGTTGATATCATTTCAAGATGGATAGCGGGCAATATTTGGGGAACGGATTGGCCCTATATTTGGGCACTCGCCCCTTGGTTGCTCGTATTGATTCCTTTCGCATTATTTAAAGCGCATCGGCTGGATATGCTCGGTTTAAATGAAGCCGTAGCGACGGGTATCGGCGTGTCAATCGAACGAGAGCGTGTCCTATTATTACTGACCGCCGTAGCTCTAGCCGCTTCCGCTGTATCGGTCACAGGTGGTATCGCGTTCATCGGCTTGATGGCGCCTCATATCGCCAAATCCCTAATTGGTCCACGCCATCGCATGAATTTACCTATTGCGATCTTGCTCGGTAGTTTTCTTCTATTGATAGCAGATACAATCGGTCGAAACATTCTAGAACCAAGTGGGATTCCTGCAGGTATTATCGTTTCATTGATCGGCGCACCATACTTTTGCTATTTACTAATTAAGAAATAAAACTGCCAGAACTACCCGCTTTGGGTGTTCTGGCAGTTTTCATACAAAGCATTATTTATTTTTAAAATCCGGTGAAACCGTAAACGAGGCTTCTGTTTTATCTTTTACTTCATCTACTGTAATCCCAGCAGAAGTTTCAACGAGCACCATGCCGTCCTCCGTGAAATCAAATACAGCTAGGTCCGTGATGAGTCGATCTACAACGCCAAGACCCGTTAACGGTAACGAACACGTTTTCTTCACTTTCGATTCACCGTGTTTATTGACATGATCCATGATCACAATGACACGTTTTGCACCGACAACTAAGTCCATTGCGCCGCCCATTCCTTTCACGACTTTTCCTGGGATCATCCAGTTAGCCAAATCTCCACTCTCCGAAACTTCCATACCGCCAAGAATGGCTAAGTCGATGTGTCCACCGCGAATCATCGCAAATGATTCCGCACTATCAAAGAAAGAAGAACCAGGGACTGTCGTAATGGTTTCTTTCCCAGCATTGATCAGATCAGCATCCTCTTGCCCTTCTATTGGGTAAGGACCAATACCAAGCAAGCCGTTCTCCGACTGCAATAAAACCGTCATCCCATCTGGAATTTCATTAGCGACAAGTGTTGGCATACCAATACCGAGATTGACATTCATACCATCTTGAATTTCTTCTACCGCACGCTTTACAATTGTATTCCGTGTTTCTGTCATGTTCATCTCTCCTTTTTACGCTTTTCTCACTGTTAAGCGCTCAATACGTTTTTCATAATCCGTGCCAAGTACTACTCGCTGTACATAAACGCCCGGTGTATCAATTTCTTCTGGAGCTAGCTCGCCAGCTTCAACGATTTCTTCTACTTCTGCAATCGTTATTTTGCCCGCCATTGCAGCAAGTGGATTAAAGTTCATCGCAGTCTTGCGATAGACTAAGTTTCCAAGTGTATCCGCTTTCCAAGCTTTCACAAGCGCAAAATCTCCGACGATCCCTTCTTCTAGCAGATACGTCTTACCGTTAAACTCTTTCGTTTCTTTACCTTCTGCAATGGGTGTGCCGACACCTGTCGCTGTGTAGAATCCGGGAATTCCTGCACCGCCTGCTCTAATTCTCTCTGCAAGCGTTCCTTGCGGACTCAATTCTACTTCTAGCTCTCCGTTAAGAAACTGTTTTTCGAACGTCTTGTTCTCTCCAACATAAGATGCAATCATCTTTTTAATTTGTTTATTACCTAGCAGCTTTCCAAGACCTGCATCATCTACCCCACAGTTGTTGCTGGCTACTGTTAAATCCTTCACACCACTATCTCGTAACGCTTCAATGGATTTCTCTGGAATACCGCATAGTCCGAAGCCACCTACAATTAACGTAGCACCGTCTTCAATATCTGAAACCGCTTCCACAAAAGAATTCATTATTTTACTCATACTGTAACCTCCTCTGACTCTTTATTAATAGTGTACAGATTTCTGACTTATATGTAAAATGAATATAGTGAATGAATTTTATTCTCAATCAGAATAAATAAAAGGAGTGGGTGATCATGGATCTTAAAGACTTTCATGCTTTTATAGAAGTAGCCAATCATTTAAGTTTTACGAAGGCGGCTGAACATTCCTATATATCACAGCCCTCATTGAGTAAATCAGTGAAGAAACTTGAAGAAGAACTGAATGTCGTACTTTTCAACCGTTCAACACGCAGCCTTCGATTGACGGATGCAGGTGACATTGTGTATGAGCAAGGACAACAAATCCTTCAGTTACTCGGTGAGCTTCCTGTCTTACTTGAAGATCTTGCCGAAGGGGTATCGGGAGAAATTAAAATCGGAATGCCTCCTTTGATCGGAACCTTGTTTTTTCCACAGATCGCTAAAAACCTATCAAGGCATTATCCCCATATAAAAATTGAGTTGCATGAACTCGGTGCCAAAGTTATTGAAGAGCTTGTAGATAAGGGCCAGATTGACGCTGGCATTATTGTGCTACCGACAAATCAAGATATTTTCCAAGTACATCCTTTCATTTCGGATAAATTCTATTTATTCGTCCACACAGATCATCCATTTTCAAAACGAGATGCAGTCGCATTATCTGAATTAAAGGATGAACAACTCATCCTATTCTCTAAGAGCTTTGCGTTACATCGCTATATTATAGGCGCCTGTAAAGAGGCCGGGTTTAATCCGACTATATCGTATGAAAGCTCACAGTGGGATTTAATCATTGAACTGGTGGCGGCAAAGTTAGGTATTACGCTTCTTCCTCAATCCATATCGACGAAATTTACTAATGAAAATATTAAAATGATTCCACTCGAAGGTCCACCTTTACTGTGGAAACTCGGCATTGTCACTAAGAAGAACAGTTATCATTCTTTTGCCTTGAAGAATTTCATGCTGATGTTTTGAAACCAACTACTATAAAGGTGCCCGTATTGCATGAACCAGATGTGAATTATAAGTAGACGAAAACCCCAACCATAATGGTTGAGGTTTTTGTTTCACGTGGAACAGTATGGTTTGTTTAGAACATTTTCGTAGTCCACGTTTCACCATTCCAAATGGTAGATACTACGTCTTCATAAAAGTCAGGCTCATGTGAAATGAGTAAGATACTTCCTTTATATTCCTTCAAAGCACGTTTCAGCTCTTCTTTCGCATCATAATCCAAGTGGTTTGTAGGCTCATCCAATACTAGTAAATTTGTTTCGCTATTTACCAGTTTACAAAGACGTACCTTTGCCCGCTCTCCCCCACTTAATACTTTTACTTTACTTTCAATATGTTTTGTTGTTAATCCAACACGAGCTAAAGCCGCACGTACTTCATATTGCGCAAAGTGTGGGAACTCACTCCAAATCTCTTCCAAGCACGTATTGTCTGTGTCTGTTTTCATTTCCTGTTCGAAGTAACCAATTGATAGATGCTCACCTTGTTCCACTTTCCCTGAAAGAGCCTTTATTTCCCCGAGAATACTTTTTAACAGTGTCGTTTTACCGATACCGTTTGCTCCTGCAAGTGCAATTTTCTGTCCACGTTCCATAGATAGATTTAAAGGCTTCGATAGCGGTTCATCGTAACCAATCACTAGATCTGTCGTTTCAAATAAGTATTTCCCCGGTGTTCTAGCCGTTTTGAAATCAAAATGTGGCTTTGGTTTCTCTGAATCTAACTCTATAACGTCCATCTTGTCCAGCTTCTTCTGTCGTGACATCGCCATTCGACTCGTTGCTGCATTTGCTTTATTGCGCGCTACAAAATCTTTCAGGTGAGAAATTTCTTTCTGTTGCTTTTTATAAGCAGCTTCGACTTGTTGTAGCCTCATTTCACGCACACGTAAAAACTCGTCATAGTCGCCAGGATAACGATTGACTTGTTGATTTTCCATATGATAAATCAAGTTAATGACACTGTTCAAGAATGGAATGTCATGCGAAATCAAAATGAATGCCCCTGGATACTCTTGTAAATACGTACGCAACCATTCAATATGCTCAACATCCAAGTAGTTCGTCGGCTCATCAAGCAATAAGATATCGGGCTTTTCGAGCAGCAACTTAGCCAGTAATACTTTTGTACGTTGACCACCACTCAAGTCATTCACGTCAGTATCCAAACCAAATTCATCGAGTCCAAGACCATTTGCAACTTCTTCTACCTTTGCATCAATCATATAAAAATCACTCTGCTCTAAAGATTCTTGAATTTGACCGGTTTCTTCAAGCAAACCTTCCAGTTCATCGGGCTCCACTTCACCCATCTTGGCAAAGAGGCTGTTCATCTCCGTTTCCATATCGTATAAGTATTGAAACGCAGTGCGCAATACATTACGGATAGACATCCCCTGCTTCAAAGCCGCATGCTGATCTAAGTATCCGACTCGAACACGCTTTGACCACGTAACAGTTCCTGCATCCGGCTCTAGCTTATGCGTAATGATATTCATAAATGTGGACTTACCTTCTCCATTCGCACCTACTAATCCTATATGTTCACCTGCTAATAAACGAAATGATACATCTTCAAAAATTACACGGTCACCAAACCCGTGGCTAATATTTTTTACTGTTAATAAACTCATGTTGTACACCTATTCCTTTTCCATTGTCTCAATCAAACTTATCTACGTTATTTTAACATCCTATACTTATAATTACTTAAGAAAAGAGAAAACAATATGTACTGCCGGCAATCAAAAGTAATTTCCATTACCTATAAAGTATCTCGTTTATTGAAAGTTGTATGATATTTTGCGTACTTTGGAACATGCTCCGTGTGAAACAGGCTTTCTCGCTTACGCATTCCTTTATAAATGAAAAAAAAGGAACATGTAGCCAAAGCCACATGTTCCTACTGTTTATTTCATTTTATATAACTCTTCATTCATTGATTTGAACAACGCATACATCATCAGTAAAATGACGAATGAGAATGGCAAGGCCGCTATGATAATTGTGTTCTGCAAGGCAAGAAGTCCACCAGCAGAAAGCAAAATCAATGCAATTGTTGAAACAATGATACCCCAAACCACTTTTACGGAGTTCGGCGGCGTCAATGAACCATACGTTGATTGCATGCCCAACACGTAAGTCGCTGAGTCGGCTGACGTGATGAAGAACGATGTTACTAGAAGAATCGCGAACAGTGATAGAACTAATGATAATGGCATTGCGTGGAACATCTCAAACGCCACTACTTCAATATTCAAAGAAGCTAAATCTGCTATTCCGTTATTCTGCATTTCGATTGCTGTAGTACCAAATGTTGAGAACCATAAGAACCCAAAGAATGAAGGTACAAGCAAGACGCCTGCCATAAACTCACGGATTGTACGTCCTTTAGATACTCGTGCAATGAACATACTGACGAATGGTGACCAAGAGATCCACCAAGCCCAATAAAATATAGTCCATCCATCTAACCATCCACGATTTTCACCATTGAGCGGAGCTGTCCCCATACTCATATCGATGAGGTTTGTAAAGTAACCACCAACTGAATCCGTGAACATATTAAAGATCAATAAGGTAGGTCCAAGAATAAGGATCAATCCTAAGAGGGCTACTGCTAATATCAAGTTAATATTGGACAGATAGCGAATTCCTCTACTCAATCCAGACCAGGCTGATCCAATAAATAGTACCGTTACAACCGTCACGATAATAATTTGTGATTGGATACCTATCGTAAAGCCAAACAAGTAATCCAAGCCTGCGTTAATTTGAACTGCACCCAAACCTAGTGAAGTCGCCACGCCGAAAGCGGTCGCGAATACAGCGAGTACGTCAATTACTGTCCCTAAAGGACCTTTTACTTTTGCTCCGAAGATTGGTTTCAATGTTGTGGAGATTAGGCCTGGTTCGCCTTTTCTAAACTGGAAGTACGCCAATGCCAAAGCAACCATTCCATACAAAGCCCAGATATGAAGACCATAATGTAGAAATGTTTTCCGCATAGACTCTTTAAAAGCTGCAGGTGTTAGCGGATCCTCTGTCGCTGGTACTGCGTAATGAGATAATGGTTCTGCGGCACCGTAGAAAACGAGTCCAATCCCCATCCCCGCCGAGAATAGCATCGCAATCCACGTAATCGTAGAAAATTGCGGACGATCTGTATCTTTCCCTAAACGGATTTTACCGTATGGGCTGAATATCATAAAAATACTGAGCAACAATAGCGCTGTCATAATTAACATATAGTACCAACCAAATGTTGATGCTACAAAGGCTTTACCGGCTGAAGTGATTTCCTCGAAATGCACTGGATTGATGACTCCATATCCTACCGCAATTATAATTAAGACAATGGTAATATAAAAAACCTTTGATATTTTCTTCATAGTTCCCCCTTTTGAGATGAATTACACAAGCAGGTTTACACTATACTGTAAAATATTCTAGAAATCAAATGAATACAAACAATTTATTTGATTTAATTAGAACGTAATATAGCCTAGACCCTATTGTAGTAAGCTTTCTTCTACATCCTATATTATCTCATTTTATTTTTACCACTATATTTTACTAGTAGAATTCATCTGTCGTATTACTCGAAATTTATATAATTCAAGAAAAAACTGGGTGGATTTCATAGGCTTTTACATATTCAGCGATCCCAATAGGCGGCGTGTGCGCTAACCAAAGCCGTCATACATCGCGGAGAGTTTTTTGAAATTTTTTATTGTTAAACGTTTCATAAAGATTCTCCTTCTATTTAATGGTTCGAACTATTATATTATTATTTTCAAGTAACAGTTTTGAAAAGTCAATTAATTATCGAAGAATATTCACCATCATTGCTGTATACTAGTCAATATGTTTTACTTTTAAGATCATCTACTTCATAAAAAGGGAGGTAATTCATCATGTCTGATCCACTAAACTATATAGAACTTCATAAAAAGGAAATCCTACAGACCTACCAAGACTTACATGCTATTGCCGAACCCAGTTGGCAAGAACAGCAGACATCAAGTTATTTGCAGGATCAGCTTTCATCCGCCGGGTTTACTATCACTACCTACAATGGGCATCATGGTTTCATCGCAGAAATTGCTGGTCGTACGAAAGGCGTCATTGCGTTGCGTGCGGATATGGATGCACTAGTACAGGAAGTTGACGGGGAAGTAGTCGCTAACCACTCGTGTGGCCATGACGCACACAGTACAATGGCGTTATATACCGCACTGGCTTTAAAGAATAGCGCAAGCGATTTGCAGCATACAATTCGATTCATTTTTCAGCCTGCTGAGGAGCTAGCTGAAGGCGCATTACAAATGATGAAAGAAGGTGTGCTCGAAGATGTTCTTTTTCTAGGCGGTCTACACGTACGCCCGCATACGGAGGTGCCATTCGGTAAGTCTGCCCCAGCGATTTTACATGGCTCGTCTACTACTATTACGGGTACCATTACGGGTACGCCTGCACATGCAGCGAGACCTGAAGAAGGTAATAACCCAATCGAAGCAACGAGTTCTCTAATCCAGTCATTGCGTCAGATTCGCTTGCCGGGTAATAAAAAGTTCTCCATTAAGATGACAGAGCTACATAGTGGTGAAACAAGTAATTCCATCCCTGCCAGCGCTCGATTCACGCTAGATGTTCGCGCTGAAATGAATGAGACAATGGATGCGTTGCTAGCAAAAGCCCGCCATATTATACAGCATACTGCTGCATTGACAGAGACGGAAATTGTGTATGATGAAGAAGGCTATTCACCTGCCGCCACAGAAAATGCCACAGCAATCCGACTAGCCCAACAAGCGATTGGTTCTATATTAGGAGAAGAAAACGTGGAAGGACCATGTATTTCCCAAGGGGCAGAAGATTTTCATTTTTACACGTGGAAAACGCCTACTATTCCTGCCACGATGATTGGATTAGGTTGTGATTTGAAACCAGGCTTGCATCACCCACAAATGGCGTTCAACACCGACGCATTGATTTACGGTGCACAAATTCTGACGCAACTAGTACTGAATGCGGACCGAGAATTATGAAAACAACCATCTATCAAGACCACGACAATATTCTAATGGGTATGACCATGAAAGATTGCAGCGAACCCGAGTGCCACAATACTGCTTTGCATGCATGTGTTTCAGCAGTTGACGTGATGAGCAATCGACGCCAACTGGCAAATTTTTTGCAATGTAATGTAGAAGACTTTGTATTTGCTAATCAAACACATAGCGCAAACTTTCATAAAGTAACGGCACGAGATAGAGGCAAGGGTGCATTGCGACAAAATACAGCCATTCCTAACACGGATGCGTTATATACATTTGAACCAAATATTGTGCTGTGTAGTTTAACGGCTGATTGCGTTCCTGTATTGTTTTACAACCAGGATCGTACATTGATTGGAGCTATTCATTCCGGTTGGCAAGGCACAGTGAAGGAAATCACACTTAAGCTGTTTCACCACCTTCAGCAATACGAGCACTGTGACCTGAGTCATATCTATGTCCAAATCGGCGCAGCACTCAGTCAAGAAAAGTTCGAAGTCGACGAAGATGTCTATACAAAGTTTTATCTCCTAGGCTATGCAGATGAATTCATTTCTTATAACGCAGTAACACGAAAATATCATATTGATAACCAACAGACCGTGATGAAGCAATGCACAATAGCTGGAGTACCCGAAGCAAATATTACAATTGACCGTACGTGTACCTTCCTAAGTCCAGACGGCTTTTCCTATCGTCAAGATAAACAAGCCGGTCGTCATGTAAGCTTTATCAGGAGGTCTATCTAAAAAACGCAGTGGGGAGCTCTTCACTGCGTCTTTCATTTCAATTCAAGTTGATATCACCTAACAGGTAATTCGGATAGGTGCAATGTCCCACCACTATATCAAAAAGTGTTCCCGCTATAACACGAGAACACTCTTTGATTATTCTTTAGGATCCTTACGTGATCGATCCACTTTTTTCCGTTTCTCCATCATATCCAGTTCTTCACCAAATTCAGTGTTGTAATTCACATTCCGAATTCGATCGAACTGCTTATGAGGCTCCACCTTTTCATCCACGTCGTCAATAATCTCTTCATTCGATCTTACTAAAAGTCCAATCGTTGCCAATCCGCTTAGTCCTACAATGGCATAGACAATTTTCGCAAGAATTGTGTTTTGTCCTCCAAATACGCTGGCAACCAAATCAAAGTTGAAAAATCCGATCATTCCCCAGTTAAGAGCACCAATAATGACTAACGTCAGTGCAATCCGCATAAACACGCTCATGTTGCGCACCTCCTCCAACAATCTATAATTGAATCCTGTACATGTCTGTATAGATTCCTTATTATAGTTCACCGAAAGAGAATTTTCATACATTTTCACATGAATATTGTTCTATTTCCGTTGCGAAGACCTTACAGTAGTAGAACTATAAAAATGAAAGCAGGGATAAAGTGCGGATCAATGGAGTGTTTTCAGGCGGTGGGTTAAAAGGTTTTGCGCTAGTTGGAGCAGTTTCGGAGTTGGAGAAACAAGGTTATCGCTTTGAAAACGTAGCTGGCACAAGTGCAGGAGCCATTGTCGCAAGCTTTTTGGCAGCCGGCTATACAGCGGATGAAATTGAAGTCATGTTAGCTGAAGAAGATTTTCAGGCTTTGCTAGATCCGAGAAAGACTCTATTGCCATTTCCCTTTATGAAATGGGTATCGCTTTATTGGAGAATGGGTTTGTATCAAGGAAACGCGTTGGAGGATTGGTTCTTTAACAAGCTCTCACGTAAAGGTTGTTATGCGTTTGGTGATCTTCCGAGAGGCTCGTTAAAACTGGTGGCATCTGACTTAACAAATGGCAAGATGATGGTGCTACCTGATGATTTAGAGAAATACGGCTATAATGCTGAACGATTTTCCATTGCGAAAGCATTGCGTATGAGTTGTGGTATCCCCTACTTTTTTGAACCAGTGCGTCTCGATGCACCTAAAGGGACTATTGTTGTAGACGGTGGTGTATTGAGTAATTTCCCGATGTGGCTTTTTGATGAAGATCCCTCGTCATATAAACATCCCGTAATCGGGCTCAAACTAAGTCGCAATCAAGACGAAGTTCCCGGACGCACCATTCGAAATGCCTTGCAATTATTCGAAGCATTATTCTCTACCATGAAAAATGCGCATGATGAAAGATATATCTCAAAGCAACATGTACAAAACATCATCTTTATTCCTGTAGAAGATTATAGTGCGACACAGTTTGATCTGAATGAAGAACAAATGGATGATTTGCTGTCTATCGGACGTAGTCGCACCAAAGAGTTCTTGCTAACTTGGTCACCGGCAAAACCCCAGCTAGTTAGTCACCAAAATGTCATGTAATTGAAATATTTGATTCTATGACAGTTTAAAACATCATTCTAGGGGGTAAATTGACTTATAAGGAGGGTTGCAATCATGACCGATCAAAATGAAAGTTCTATTTTTATCCGAGAGCTCGAACTACTCAGTGACGAGTACCATACTGCGCCCGCCGATATCAAAACTTTTATCCTACAAGATATTCAGTTACTTGAGTCCGCAATTTCACTTTTACAAAGTGATGTCCAGTAGTGACTTATCATATAGAGTAGATCTATGCCCTAGCCTCATAGAAATAACTGTTGCAGTTTATTATTGCGCTCTGCGCGTTCTTCCCCTGTTGCCAGATCATATTTTTTCAACAAATGAAATACCTCATTCAATGTCTCTTGATTTAATGGTTTGCTTAAAAATAATTCACAGTTCCCCACTAGTTCCTTTGGCATATACTGTTGCTGTTCTTCTAACTTTTCCAATACATCCCGTTGCGTATGATCAATTGTACATTTACTCATTTGCATTCACTCCTTATTCACACTGTATCATAATTTTCAAAGAACTTAAAACAAAGACTTGTTGCTAATTTCATAAGAGCTACAAGTCTTTTTGTTATTTCCTACAATTTGCCTGAGATGAAAAGATCATGCGGCTATTAAAATGAGCGATGGCTACCTATAAAATAATTAGCTGGATTAATACTCTTTTCACTGTCACTTCCGTTACAACTGTAACTAGATTAAGCATCTTTAATATCACTGTTACACTCCCTACTATCAGAGAAGTTGTGTTGCTCATACTGACTCAAATTGGCGGAATCGGATTAACGGTATTTGTCGTTCTCATTACTTCTCTCGCTAATCCATACAAAACCATCATTATTCGTATGATCAAGTGCAAACAGGTTCATTAGCAGTAATTAATTAGATCGAAAACCTATCAGATTTTACTCTGTAGGTTTTTTTATTGTTGACTCAACTGTTATTACTGTATATACTGTTTATATACAGTAATAAAAAGAAACAGGGTGATGTATTGAATATTGTCATCTCCAATTCGGTGAATCAGCCAATATATCTGCAAATTAAAAATCAGTTGAAAGAGCAGATTTTATTAGGCGCACTGAAAGAGAAAGAAGCACTGCCTTCCATACGTAAACTAGCGAAGGATTTGCAGATTAGTGTAATCACAACGAAAAAGGCTTATGAAGAACTAGAACGGGATGGAATGATCGAGACGTTTCCAGGAAAAGGGTCATTCGTTGCCGCGCAGAATCATGAGCTTTTGAAAGAAGAACAGTTAAAGAAAATTGAGGAACAGCTGATGAATGTTATTCAAGATGGGCGATCTTTTGACGTAGGACTTGAGGAAATGATTCATATGCTGACATTGCTATATGAGGAGTGAAAA
This sequence comes from Sporosarcina ureae, assembly GCF_002082015.1. Lineage (GTDB taxonomy): Bacteria > Bacillota > Bacilli > Bacillales_A > Planococcaceae > Sporosarcina > Sporosarcina ureae_A. The sequence goes on from NZ_CP015109.1 coordinate 1,877,123, forward strand.
GAATGGAAAATATAGTGGAAGTACGAGATCTGACAAAACAGTTTAAGGGCTTTACACTGAGTAATCTCAATTTCGATATTAAAAAAGGTTTCATTACCGGCTTCATCGGTACAAATGGTGCTGGAAAAACGACGACGATTCGCTGTTTAATGGATTTAATTCGGGCTGATCGAGGAGAAATACGTGTGTTTGGTGAGTCTCATAAAAATCACACCGTAGAAATCAAAGAGCGCATCGGCTTCGTTTATGATGCAGATTTCTACTATGAAGACCTGACTATCGAGAAAAATAAGCGCATTCTTGCCCCCTTCTATTCAAAGTGGGATGATGAACTATTCTATTCCTATCTAAGAAAGTTTCAATTGAATACAGCACAACGCGTAAAGCACTTATCAAAAGGTATGCGAATGAAGTTTTCACTTGCAATGGCTCTTTCCCACCATCCAGATCTTATCATTATGGATGAACCTACAGCCGGTCTGGATCCAATCGTCCGACGCGAACTACTCGAAATGATGCAAGACCTTATACAGGACGAGGAAAAGGCTATCTTTTTTTCGACACATATCACAACTGATTTGGAAAAAATAGCAGATTTCATTGTTTTTATTCATCATGGACAGATTATCTATCAAGGTGAGAAAGACGAATTCACCGAACGTTATGTAGTAGTAAAAGGCAACGCAGACCAGCTTACTTTGCTCGATGGATTACCGGCAATTGGACTACGCACTACCGACGTTGGTTTTGAATGCTTGGCAGATACTGCTGAGATCCCTATTGATCGCTTGGCATCATTGCTTATTGAAAAACCGACACTCGAAGATATTATGTATTACACCGGAAGGAGAGGATGCCAATGAATGCTTTAATCCGAAAAGATGTATATACACAAAAGACGAGTACTTACCTTATTTCCGCACTGTGGTTTATCATCTTTACAAACTTCTTCACAGACGGTCAACCTGTACGTCATGTTTTACTCCTAATCTTCGTCGCTTATTTCATAGCCATTTCAACGAGTAGCAAGGCGTTTGAAAAAGAATCGGTCTTATTAAACAGCCTTCCGGTTACAAGAAAACAATTCGTAGTGGCGAAGTATGCATCTGGTTTCATCTGGTTCGGTCTGTCAACAGTGGCTGTGCTGTTTTATATCTTCTTGTTCGATACATTTGCTCCATTTCCTACCCGGATGATGACAGTACCTGAATTACTCATAGCACTTGGATTCTTTTACCTCATCCTCTCTCTCTTTTATCCGTTGCAATACAAAGCAGGCTATGTACTAGCTTCTTCTTTGACAATTGCCTTGCCGTTACTGAGCATGATGTCATTTAGAATCATATTAAATATTATGGAAAATCCCAGAATGGTAGCAGAACAAAAGTTTTTTCTGCAAACCGCAGAACTCATTACTACCAATCAATGGACAATCGCATTCTCCATTGTACTAGTTAGCGCCTTACTGACGTGGTTATCCATTTTATTATCAATACGAATCATAAGCAAAACAGATTTTGACCATAGTTAATTTTTTAAAGTTTATAACTTTTGCAAATAAAATTCGTTACTTATTATAGGAAAAATCTTTTTAGTTTATGGAAAGAGAGGATGTATGAATATAAAACCCATAGTCGAATTACAAAACCTAACGAAAGTCATCGGCAATAAAAAGATTATTGATGATCTTAGTTTATCCTTATACCCCGGGCAGATTACTGGATTCCTCGGACCCAACGGAGCGGGTAAAACTACGACCATTCGCATGATGGTCGGTTTGATGAAGCGAACAAGCGGTGAGATTCTTATTGACGGAAGACCACTTTCAGAAAACTTTGAGGAGGGTCTGTCAAAAATTGGTGTCATTGTTGAAAACCCTGAGATGTATAAGTTTATGTCGGGCTATAAAAACCTGTCACATTTCGCACGTATGCAGAGAAATATTAGTAAAGAACGAATCAATGAAGTCGTTAGTCAAGTAGGATTGGAACAGCGTATTCATGAAAAGGTCTCTACTTACTCCCTAGGTATGCGACAACGTCTTGGCCTAGCACAAGCTTTATTGCATCGTCCCAAATTCCTAATCTTAGATGAACCGACAAACGGACTGGATCCTGCAGGCATCCGGGAATTCCGCCAGCATTTGCGCGTCATAGCTGAAACAGATGGAGTCTCGGTCTTCGTTTCGAGTCACATGCTCTCGGAAATTGAATTAATGTGCGACCGAATTGCTGTCATTCAAAATGGCCGGCTCGTTGATATACGGGATATGTCAGAAGCTGCGCAATCACATTACTATTTCGAACTGTCACCTGCCGAAAGAGCGCATGATCTGTTGGTTTCCAATGGGTTCACGCCGGAATTATTGCCGGTTGGATTGGTACTGCAGGTCGAAAAAGATCAGGTCCCATCCATTGTCCAGCTACTGACAGCCAATGAAATTGAAGTGTTCGCTGCACAACCGCACCGTAAAACATTAGAGGATCAGTTCCTGGAAATGACGGGAGGCGGACAGATTGCTGAATCTTATACAAAATGAATGGATGAAACTATGGTCTAAAAAAGGTACATGGATTATGACAATTTTGCTAATCGCCGCTGTCATCGGTCTTATGGGGTTAACCAAATGGGTAAACGTCCAGAACACTACACAGCCTACCGATTGGAAGTCTAATGCACAAGAGCAAATTAGCTATCTACATGAAACTACTCAACTGGATTTACCAGAGACGGAACGCAAACAAAACGAAGAAACTATTAAGATCTTGGAATATCGTTTAGCAAATGATATCCCACCGCTCGCGGAAGATGGTCGGGAATCTCTGATCATTAATCCTGTAGGGGTTGGTAGCCTCGTCGTACTTCTCACGGTCATTGTAGCAGCAGGCATCGTAGCTTCCGAATTCACTCAGGGCACAATTAAAATGTTGCTGACACGACCAGTGAGTCGTTGGAAAATCATGACGTCAAAATACATCACGGTTCTGTTGTTTGGTGTCCTACTACTGTTAATTGGATTTGCGGTAACTATTATGAGTGCGTACATCCTGTTCCCTTCAGGAGTAGGTCAGGAACTGAAATGGGACGGTAATGCGATTGTGCCCGTTTCCGTGTGGGGACATGGTTTGTATATGCTGATTCTGTCTTTCGCTAACGTTATCATCACTGCCACTTTCGCATTCATGATTGGTAGTGTCTCTCGCTCAAATGGCATGGCAATCGGCCTCTCATTATTTGCTTTCTTTACAGGCAACACCATCGTCCTGTTGCTATCTCAGTATGAAATTGTGAAGTATATCGTATTCACGCATATGAATCTGACGATGTATGAAACAAATTCCGTATTCGTGGATGGTATCACTATGCCATTCTCACTTGTAATATTAGCGGTATATTTAGTTGTTTTCTTAGTAGTCAGCTATATCGTGTTTACGAAGCGGGATATTACTGCGTAGGAACTTTCCTCAGATCAGAGGGTCTGCTTATTTTGAGCAGACCCTTTTTCGTTCATGGTATGTATAATTTAAAGTTTTTTAGAAATGAGTTATAGGCATAAGAATCCCTAAGCACGTTAGACAATTTTATCAGAAGTCACAAATCAATCATTTTCTTTGCCTATCACACTTCACCACACAATGATTCGTGTAATTGTAGAAGTACTACGCTAATTTATTAGTACATTTGAAGTAACTATACAAGTTTGTAAGTATATAAACTTTAACAACATAAGGTTTCTCTGAATAAAAGTAATTAATATATAGTAGAAGGACAACCAATAAAATATCAACAAAGCTTATTAAGACAATCATTTCGGTATTTATATCTATCCCTTTATCAAATATTGAAGTATAGAAACATCTATATTCTTTGAATGCTATGAAAATTTTGCTATTGATATTTTTCTATTGTAGATATTATAATAATCAAATAGCGACAACGTCGTTAAATTTGCGCAAAGTTAGAGGGGACAATACAATGCAAAAGAAAACGGTTACAACGATGACTGAAGACATCTTTCCACAGGTAGTTAAATGGAGACGCCATTTACACCAACATCCAGAACTATCATTCGAAGAATACGAAACATCTACGTTTATTGAAGAACAGCTACATACTTTTGAAGGGCTAGAAGTAACGCGACCAACTAAGACAAGTGTGGTGGGACGACTGAAAGGGTTGGCTGGAGACGGTAAAACCATTGCCATGCGTGCGGATATTGATGCGTTACCAATACATGAAGAGACTGGAATTGATTTTGAATCTAAAACAGAAGGAAAAATGCATGCTTGCGGCCATGATGGTCATACTTCTGTTTTGTTGGGCACAGCGAAGATTCTTTCGGAAATGAGGAAATCACTGACAGGTGAATTTATATTTATATTTCAGCACGCAGAGGAACTTCCTCCAGGTGGCGCTCAGGAAATGGTTGAGGCGGGTGTTCTAGAAGGCGTGGATTGTATATTAGGCATGCATTTATGGTCACATGTACCGGTTGGAGAAATTCAAATAACAAAAGGCCCAATGTCTGCTGCTTCCGATATTTTTGATATTACGGTGAAAGGTAAATCAGGTCATGCTTCACAGCCTGATGGTGCAATTGATGCACTGGCTATTGGCTCCCAAATTGTGTCAAACCTTCAGCAAATTGTATCAAGAGTATTAAGCCCTTTAGATAGCGCTGTAGTATCTTGCACACGTTTCCATAGCGGAGATGCTTACAATGTAATTCCAGATCAAGCTATTATAGGAGGTTCAGTCCGTACTCTATCCAATGAAGTAAGAGAACAGATAAAAGTGAACCTTGAAAGAATTAGCAACAGTATCGCGGAAGCACATGGCGCATCTGCTGAATTATCTTATGAATACGGCTACGATCCCGTTTATAACAATATAGATTTAACGACTGAGGTCCATAAACATTTAACTAATTTCTTTACAGATGAAACCATAGAGGAAGTACCACCGGTGATGGGTGGCGAAGATTTCTCTGCATTTAGTAACATTATACCGGGCTGTTATATAGGAATCGGTGCTTTAAAAGAAAGAGATGGCATTTTCTATCCTCATCATCATCCACGCTTTGAAATTAATGAAAAGGCATTAAAAATAGGCATCTCTTACTTTGTTTCAACTGCCACATTTTTAAGTAGCCAAAAATAAGAGGTGACGATATGTCGAAAAAATCCACATCGATAAAAACAAAAAGCTCATTTTTTGACCGTATCCTAAATCGGATCGAAATTGCAGGTAATAAACTACCAGATCCTATTGTGCTATTCGCCATGATTGCCTTAGCTATCATAATTATCTCAGCATTAGCCTCTTTCTTCAGTGTATCTGCAATCAGTCCAGTAGATGGAGAAGAAATTGTAGCTAAGAACCTACTCTCCAAGGAAGGCATACTGGAGCAACTTACGGGTATGGTCAAGAATTTCAGTGATTTCCCGCCACTTGGTGCAGTGCTAGTCATTATGCTGGGCGTAGGACTTGCAGATGAAAGTGGATACTTTAAGACGGTGATGAGAAGAGCTGTACTTTCCACTCCTAAAAAGATTATCATCCCTATGATTATTCTAATTGCCATTATTGGTAACGTTGCTGGTGACGCAACACAAGTTGTATTACCTCCTCTCGCAGCAACTATTTTAATGTCATTCGGCTATCACCCATTTGTCGGGCTAATTGCAGCTTATGCCTCAACACTTGGTGCATTTTCTGCGAACATCTTGATAGGTATGACAGACACACTTGCAGCAGGGTTTACAGAAATCGGTGCCCAAACTGTTGATCCTAACTTCGTTGGTAACCCTGCAATGAACTATTATTTCACCGCTGTATCGACAGTATTTTTACTCGCTGTCGGAACATGGGTTACTTATAAATTCACTATTCCACGTTACGGTGTTTTTGAAGGAGAAATAATCGAAAATGAAGCTATAACACCTCTCGAAAAGAAAGGGCTACGTTGGGCCAATATCTCGGTAGCAGTTATTGTTGCTATTTTATTGGTTGGTGTCATTCCAGTTAATGGTTGGTTACGGAATGCTGAAACAGGGTCTATTATTCAAGACTCTCCATTAATGGCTTCAGTTGTTCCATTAGTTATGATCTTATTTTTAGTGCCAGGTATTTTCTATGGAATCGGTGCTCGTACTATTAGAAGTTCTAAAGACTTTGCACAGCAAATTGGACGTGCAATTAGTTCAATGGGACCTTATATCGTTCTCGTTTTCGTTTCCGCTCAAATGCTTGCTTACTTTAATGCAAGTAACTTGGGAGCAATCCTATCTATTAAAGGCGCCAATCTCTTGGATTCCGCAGGGTTCAAAGGTATTCCTTTATTTGTTTCCTTTATTCTATTTGTAGCAGTAATTAACTTATTAATCGGTAGTGCTTCAGCAAAATGGGCTATTCTGGCGCCTATCTTCGTGCCGATGTTCATGTATTTGGATTACCACCCAGCGTTTACTCAAATGATGTATCGAATTGGTGACTCTATTACGAACCCGATTACACCCATGTTCCCGTATTTAGTGCTCATCTTAGCATTTGCTCAGAAATTTGATAAAAAAGCTGGGCTGGGTACATTAATTGCAGGACTGTTCCCATACTCCGTATTCTACGGTATCTTCTGGATCATCTTGTTGACTGTATGGTACTTGCTTGGTATACCGGTAGGGCCAGATGCACCTATTTTCTTAAGTAAATAAACATCAAAGAGTCTCTTAATTTTAAATTAAGAGACCCTTTTTTAAATATGAGCAACTCGTATCGATTTATTCCCGCTTTTTAAAAGTTGACGGTATATCTATTCACTTTGCTATACTGTTATAAATATATACTTTAGATAGGTGATATAAAATGTTTAAAGTGGCTATTATTGGTCCGCTTGTTTCTGTCAAACGCATAGAGAATGAAACTGATGATTTTACTTCGCGACTATCGTTTACTCCGTACATTTATGAATCGGCAATCGAAACTATTGATATCGTCAAAACACAGTACGATACATATGATTACTTCTTATTCTCCGGTCCTATCCCTTATGAGTTGGCTCTGCGTACAGGATTAGACCCTTGCAAGTTCTTCTCAATAGTGTTATTGGAGACAGGATTTTACAAAGCACTGCTCAATTTGACAAATCAAGTCCGAAAACCCATTGAGCGCTTAAGTATCGATATTGTCAACACTTCCAATGTAGTCGATGTGTCATTGAGCCAATTGAATGTCCCTGTAAAAAATGTCTTTGTAAAGACCTTTGATGCAGCCATAGACTACTGGTCTTTATACGAGCACCATGTACAGCTGTGGGAAGAGAACAAGGTAGAAGCAGTGTTGACATGTTATCCTGACATTATGGTTGCATTACAAGAAAAAGGCATACCAACAGATTGGATCAGCACAACCAAGCTTGCTACGCGGCATGCACTGGAAACCATAGATAACCATGCGGAAATTTCTTTTTTAAAACGATCGCAAATTGGGGTATGTATAATTCATATTGACAATTTACTTTACGAAGATCCATCCAAACTCTCTTATGATATCCAATTTACAACACTGAAAATGAATGAAGAACTGTTGTTGCTGAGTCGTGAAATGAATGGTTCCTTTGTTAATTTTCGTGAGGGACAGTATATGATATTTAGTTCACGTGGAGAAATTATTGATACATTCTCTGTATTGCTAGATACCATTGAAAGATTGGAGCATACATGGAGCAGGGAAATTAATAGCGGTATAGGATTTGGCGATTCTGCTATTAAAGCTGAGATGCATGCACGGAAGGCTCTACAACTTACACAAAGGGATCCTGATACAATCATCCTAATTGATCACGAAGGCAAAGTACTCGATTTGCCTAGCGAGTATCATGAAAAAAACTCGGTGTATCATGAAAAGAATTTGCTCAATCGCTTGAACGAAGAGCATATCAACATTTCACTATTTGATAAAGTACGTGAAGTAATTCGAAGGAAGAAGTGGTCGACATTCACTGCAAAAGAATTGGCCTTCGAACTGAAAATGAGTGACCGCAATGCTCAGCGAACACTTCTATTATTGACCACTGCAGGTATAATGCAACAACAAGGTGAGGAAAAAGCTATTTCTAAAGGAAGACCGAGTAAGTTATACAAGCTAGATGATACATTTTTATAATAAAACGGTCTATTCAACAAAAAACTTGTTGAATAGACCGTTTTTTCAGGTTCCACAATATGTTTGAAAAGTAGTTCCGTCTTCTGGCGGACTCACGTATTCTTCTTGTTCAGCTGTATATGCATAAGGATTTTCAAGAACTTCGAGTAGCTTCATAAACGGATGCAGATCTCCAGTTTCAGCTGCCTGTAACACTTCTTCTACTCGGTGGTTTCTCGGAATAATTGATGGATTATGTTGCTTCATCAATGCTTCGACTGATTGCGCATCTTCCTTTTGACGTTGTAGTCTATCAACCCAACGCTCTTTCCATTCTAGAAAGTCGAGCTCATCGAACCACTCTTCTTGCTGCCCCAGCGTCAATGAACGGAAAGTGTTTGTATAGTCAGCCTGATGACTTTTCATAACAGTCAACAAGTCGTTTACTAATGTTTCATCGGCTTCCTCTTCATTGAACAAGCCTAATTTGGACCTCATACCTGCCAACCATTCCAAGCCGTAAATCGTGGCAAAATCGGAAAGTTTGCCTTCCGCTAACTTTACTGCTTCCGCTTGTTCTTCGTGAAGCAACGGCAAAAGTGTCTCGGCAAAACGAGTCAGATTCCATTCCGCTATACCGGGTTGATTGCGGTAAGAATAGCGTCCTTGCACGTCAATGGAGCTAAATACGGTTTGCGGGTCATAACGATCCATAAACGCACAAGGTCCATAGTCAATGGTCTCTCCGCTAATTGCCATATTATCTGTATTCATCACGCCATGAATGAAACCGGTAAGCTGCCAGCTCGCGATTAAAGATGCCTGACGCTTGATGACTTGTTCGAGTAGGAATACATAAGGTTGTGATTCTGATTCCACTCCAGGGAAATGACGTGTAATTGTGTAGTCTGCAAGAGCACGTAAATCCTCAACTACTTGTCTAGCCGCTGCGTATTGGAATGTTCCGACACGTAAATGACTCGAAGCCACTCTCGTCAATACCGCTCCGGTCAAGGCCGTTTCACGTAAAACAGGTTCTCCCGTTACTGTGACGGCTAAACTGCGTGTAGTAGGGATATTCAGTCCATGCATCGCTTCGCTAATTAAATACTCACGTAACATAGGCCCGAGAGCTGCACGTCCGTCCCCACCACGCGAATAAGGTGTCCTTCCTGATCCCTTCAGTTGAACATCCACACGGTACCCTTCTGGCGTTAGATGCTCACCCAATAACATGGCACGTCCATCACCTAGCATTGTAAAGTTACCAAATTGGTGACCAGCGTAAGCTTGGGCAATAGGTTCTATACCTTCCAGTTTTTTATTCCCAGCAAAAACAGCAATCGCTTCTTCCGAGTGCAAATGTTTTTCATCGAGACCGAGCGATACTGCCAGTTCATCATTAGTCACAACTAATTGCGGTGAGCTGACGGTATTTGGTTCCACTACGGTGTAAAATACTTCCGGTAGTTCACAGTAACTACAGTCAACTTTCCAGCCGATGTTTTGATTACGTTTCATATGTTGTTCTTCCTTTCCATATGATGCCCTAGTATGAATTCTTCTTATTTGTTGTGCTCTATTTCACTAAATTCGCTTTCTTAATCCAGATGCCTGTATTGTAACACTTCGGTTATAGGCCGGCCAAAGCATTCGAATTACTGAAGTCGCTTCCATCATCAATCAACCAATCTATATTGAGCTTATGACCCAACAACCAGTATGAACATAAAAAAGCTATCCGAGACATCACTTGGTGTCCAGGATAGCTTTTTCATGATACTTTCGCGAGTGAAAATCCTCTACCGAGAATTTCAGATGCATTCAGGAAGACGACAAATGCCTGAGGTTCTTCCTCTCTTAAGATCTTTTTCAAGTAAATGGCTTCTGCTTGCTCTACCACACACAAGATCATAGTCTTCTCTTGATTGGAAAATCCTCCCACCGATCGAACCTTAGTCAATCCACGGTCAATCTCCTCTTTGATAATCGTCTGGATACGTTCTTCATTATCTGTAATAATCAACACTAGTTTAGATTGGGATGTTTGTAACTGCACAAAGTCAATCACTTTACTCGTCACAAAAATCGCCATCATAGCAAATAATGCCAATTCGAGATTAAATACGATAGCAGACGCAATGACAACCAGTCCATCTACGAGTAATTGCGCATACCCACTGGACAAACCCGTATATTTCTTAACAATCTGTGCAACGGTCGCAAGTCCTCCAGTTGACCCATTTCCCCGATAAACTACACCAAGCCCTACTCCTAACATAATACCCCCATAGATAGCTGACAATAAAGGGTTGTCAATTGTCGACGGGATGCCAGTTGTCAGCCAAATGGTTAGCGGTACAAAAAATGTGCCTACTAATGTTTTCAGACTAAAATCCTTGCCGAGAAGAAGAAAACCTATAAAAAATATCGGAATATTAATAAGCCACTGCACAAAAGCAGGTTCAAATCCATACATCTCATACAGGATGGTACTAATTCCAGACACGCCCCCAGCGGCGAGTCTTGCCGGTAAGAAAAATATATTAAAAGCTAATCCGACTAAAATAGATCCGATTATAATCCAAACATATTCTATCAGTAACTTTTTCTTTGGTGAACGGGTTTTCATTCATAAAACCTCCTGTCTTGATGAGCTAAAAGCACTTTTGCTATTTTACATCAAATAGTGATAGATGAATAGCCTATCATTCGTTCATAGGCATAAATGGTCTCCTCTGTGCATCTACTAGTTCTGATAGTAAATCCACACGGAAGGAAGCGATGTATTGAAATTAACACCGTTTATCGATCAATTGCCTATTCCTCAGTACCTTAATCCACTGGAGAGGCATAAGTGCTTTTCGTACTATGAAATTGGAATGAAGGAGTTCTTTCACGAATTCCATTCCGAGTTGGCACCTACAAAGATCTGGGGGTATGAGGGGCAATTCCCCGGCCCGCTCGTCAATGTGAACAGTGGTGAATGTGCGCATATTAAGTGGAAGAATGAACTTCCCGACGAACATTTCCTACCCATTGACAGAACGTTGCACGGTTCTAGTGAACATATGCCAGATGTTCGCACAGTGGTGCATTTACATGGAGCGGAAGTCGAACCTGAAAGTGATGGTCATCCGGAAGCATGGTTTACGAATAACTATCACACAGTAGGCGCAGTATTTGATTCTCCTGTTTATAAATATAATAATAATCAGCGTGCCGCTACACTTTGGTATCATGACCACGCGGTCGGCATTACACGCTTGAACGTCTATGCAGGGCTGGTTGGAATGTATATCATCCGAGATGAAGAAGAACGCAAACTGAACCTCCCCTCTGGAGCATATGAGATTCCACTCATTATTGCTGACCGAGGATTTAACGAAGATGGTTCACTTTTCTATTCAGACACAACTACTGTAAGACCAGGACCTGTACAGCCCGGATTGACATTCCCTCATCCTTCCGTCACACCTGGTGAAGCATTTGAAAACATCACAGTCAACGGTAAGGTCTGGCCATACTTAGAAGTAGAGCCGAGAAAATACCGATTCCGCATATTGAACGCTTCAAATGAACGCTTTTACAAAATGAACTTATCGAACGGTCAGAAAATCATACAAATCGGTTCAGATGGTGGTTTATTGGAAACGCCTGTATATATGGATGAGTTAACAATTGCACCGGCTGAACGAATGGACGTAATTATTGACTTCTCCAAACTAGCACCCGACGAGACGATCGTATTGGAGAATACCGCAGCTACACCGTTTGATTTTCCACCGCCAGCAGGCACTCTTCCTGATCCCGAAACTGATGGCCAGATTATGCAGTTTAGGGTGATTGAATCAACGGGACCAGATACAAGCAACGTTCCCGCAGTACTCAGCAACATACCTAAACTACGGGAATGTGACGCTGCTCAAACACGCGACATTACACTCGATGCAGACATTGATGAATATGGCCGTTTAAAGTTCCTGTTTAATAATAAAGGTTTCATGGAACGAATCGACTTCAAGCCTAAACTGAATGATACAGAGATCTGGCGTATCATCAACACGGCTGGTGCAACGCATCCTATACACATCCACTTGATCCAATTCCAGATTCTCGACCGTATCCCGTTTGACGCCCAAGGTTTCACAGCAAATGGGCTACTCAGTTTCACGGGGCCCCCTGTACAACCTGACGTCAATGAACGTGGTTGGAAAGACGTCGTGCAGTCTCCACCTGGGTTTGTGACACGGGTCATTATGCGTTTTGCTCCATTCACCGGTCGATATATGTTACACTGTCATATTTTAGAACACGAAGATCACGATATGATGCGTACTTTCGAAGTAGTAGAGCGAAAATGTGAATGCAAAAATGTTTGCACATGCAAGAAGCATAACCCAGAACGTACATGCGAATGCAAGAAGAAGTGCACGTGTCGTGGCAAGTGCACATGTAAAAAGTCCTGTACTTGCAAGAAAAAGAAATCAAAAGAAGAACGTCGTCATAAAAAGTGTCCGAAGTGCCCGCCTTGCTCTGAGACGTATCGATGCGAATGTGAATGATGAAAAAGGACCCTGCGAGATATTTATCTCTCGCAGGGTTTTTAGGCTTCTATCAAATAATCATAGAGCGTACTTTCTACTGGGTGTTCCATTACCATATTCATATGGACAACTGGCAAACTTTTCAGCTTCTCATCTAAGATTAAATCTTCTGATACACTTTGTTGGTCAGGAAACCCTTTTCCCAAATAATAGAATCCCTTATCAATATCATCTTTTTGTACAAATATATGAATATCTATAGCCTTCTCCTTTGCTTGAATGATAGATTGAACTTCTTTGGAATGTAGTGTTCTATTATTTTTCGAATACCATGTGAATAGTTCAGGGCTTATAAATTTATCACCATAATTTACGCTAGCTTTGATTTGTTTCATTTTATGATACGTAACAAAAATAGGGCAGGTCCCATGCTTAGCCCGATAACCATACATAGTCGAGCTTTCATCAGCATGCCAGTTCAATAACTTACAAACATCTTTTCGTGAATATTTGGCATGCAGCGTTAATTTATTTGCACAATCGTATACTTTAGACTTTTCTTTCGCACTGCGCAACACATCGGTCATAAGGAAGACAGCATAGGAGTCATTTTCTACACTTCGCTGAATCTCTTCATTGAATGTGAAGATTTGATTGTGATCCATCGTAATAATAGCTCGACCTCCATATTTCTTTTGTGTATTTTGTGTAAAGAACGACAAATCATATATACGCTTAACAGAGTCAATTGTATCCTGATCAACACGGCACCCCATTATATCCAGTTCTTTCAGGAACTCATCCAGTTGGACGCTTCCGTTCACAAGCAACAGCTCCGCTAGAACAACTTCATGAATTCGCTTGCCACTAATTAATTCAACGGATAACATTGTCAACACTTGGCTTTCATAAGGAGTGATCAATGGGATGCTTTCTTTAATACGCATAAGAAAATCAAAATAACTTGTATGCTCTTCCATGATAATGGCAGGATCAATGGAGTGATGTTCTATAAAGTCAAACAGATAGGGCACCTTGCCTACTTTGTTTTTCAAGTCCTGATATGCTTCCCTCAAAATCTTTATAGAGTTCAACTTACTACTGTTAATAGAATCGAAAATTCGCTTCTGTGCAACCTCTTCAAAATTGATTGTCGAGACACCTTTAATATAACTAGTATCTTTCATACTCCGTCGAACATTGTCTTTATTCATCGAACGATCGCCAGACAACGCTATAGGAATCAAATAGTTGTTCGCATAGTTTCCGATGAAATCAATGACTGTAACAAAAGGTTTGTCTTGATCTTTGCGCAGTCCCCGTCCTAATTGTTGAATGAAAATAATACTGGACTGTGTTTGTCTAAGCATGACCACTTGATTGATACTGGGAATATCGATACCTTCATTGAAAATATCCACAGTCAGTATATAATCGAGTTTACCATTTTCCAGCTGAACGATTCTGCGCATGCGTTCATCATACGAATCATCACCCGTTAATGCTACGGTTCTATAGCCGCGCAAATTTAGTTCTCTTGATAATTCACGAGCCTCTTCTTTTCGGCTACAAAACATCAAGCCCCTCACTTGATCACCGGCATGACTATAATAGGATATTTTTTCAATGACATGCTCTACACGTTCATTCGTTACCAATTTAGAAAGAACCGTGTGGTCACCAATTAGCTCACCGTCTATTTCAAAATCCGTCACGCCGAAGTAATGAAACGGACACAGCATATCTTCTTCGAGTGCTTCCTGAAGACGAATCTCATACGCAATATTATAATCGAAGAGTTCGTATATGTTGAAATCGTCTGTTCGTTCAGGTGTTGCAGTCATCCCCATCAGAAACTGAGGTGTGAAATAATTCATCACACGTAAATAGCTCGCTGCACCCGCCTTATGTACTTCATCTATTAAAATATAATCAAAGTCTTGCGGATGAAAGTTCCTCAGATTTTCAGGCTTAGACAATGTTTGAATACTTGCAAACATATATTTCCTATCTGACTGCCGGTTGGCTCCGACATATAACCCAAAATCTTCGTCGATTCCCCCAAGTACTCGCTTGAAGTCTTCCATAGCTTTCTTCAAGATTTGCTCCCTATGCACAATGAATAGCATACGTTTCGGTGCAAATTTACGAACATCAAATGCGGATAGGTATGTCTTTCCTGTACCTGTTGCTGAAATAACCAACCCTTTAGCCTGACCATTTGCCCGCACAGCTTCAATACTTGCAAGAGCCGCTTGTTGCATTTTATTCGGTGTAATTTCTAGCGCTTGCTCAATTGCATTCGTTTGATAGGCAGATGGATGCTCGAATACTTGAACCGTACGTGTCTGATCTGCATGTTCTTGATAAATCGTTTCATAGTATTCGATCCACTCTTCAGTCAATACATTGGCATCCGACCATACATCTTCAAACTGATCTTTAAAATGATAGACAATTTCCCCATCACGATGAGACGTCAGTTTCACATTCCACTCGTAATTCACTTGTAGCGCATGGGCCGTTAAGTTGGAACTGCCTACAATTAATGAATATTGATCGCCTTGTTGAAAAATATAACCCTTTGAATGAAAACCTTCCTTTTCAGTAAGACGTACATCTACGTTCGGTATGTTCAGAAGCTCACGAAATACTTTTGGCTGATTGAAGTATAGGTAAGTAGACGTAATGATTCGGCCGTTTACGCCTCGTTTATGTAAATCATAGAATAAGGATTTAAGTGTAGCTAGTCCACTTTCCGTAATAAATGCTACCGAAAATAAGAATTGTTCACAGTGTCGAAGTTCGTCTTGAAGCGAGGATAGTACTGTCGTATTCTTAGTTGAACTATTTACTAATAGCTCGGGTTTATAACTACCACTCTGATGATGTTCTTTATTTACAAACCCTTTATGTAACGACGCCTCCAGTTGTCGTATAAAATCTCCCATCGCACTGACACCTCTCTCTTTATGCTATTGATTTTCCACTTCTTTAATCGCCGGTATATCCGCAGGTGCCCATTCCAGCGTATGTAACTGATCTTTTGCAATCCAACGTAATTCCGCATGTTCTGTCGCAATAGGCTTTCCTTCCACAATTTTCGCCATGAAAGTTTCCAATCGAACAATGACCTTTTCGTACTCATATGTAGTGTCATCTACTGCTTCTCCTACAGTAATGGTGCAACCCAATTCTTCTAGAATTTCACGTCGTAGGGCTTGCTGAAGTGTTTCCCCCGCTTCTATTTTGCCTCCTGGGAATTCCCAATAGTTCGGCAGTGTCATCGTAGGACTACGAAGTGCAGCTAATACTTCACCTTTCTCGTTTTCAATCACTGCTCCCACTACATGTACATTTTTTTTCATTTGTTACGACCTCCATCTTATTGCCATCCATTTGGGATCCATTATACCATCAACCCCTATAAAATGAAGAAGGCTTCCCATGTTTCACTCTGCATTAAATCAGGAATACTTAACTATGGATCACACTATAATGAAACAAAGTGGAGGTGGAGAAATGAAACAAGAGAACACTTCTATACTTTTACGCATTGCTATTGTTATAACCTACGCAATCATGATCACAGCTAACGCATTGGCCAATATCCTTCCTCTAAATGGACAAACGACAGGAGAGATATCAGATAAATACGGAAACCTATTTGCGCCGGCCGGATTTACGTTTTCTATTTGGAGTCTAATCTACTTCCTGTTACTACTTCATGTTATCTATCAACTTGGTCTTTTCCAAAAGAAGAAAAACCCAAAACTTCTTAGTCAAGTAGGTATTTGGCTCTGTATCTCCTCTGTACTAAACGCATCGTGGATTGTCTTATGGCATTACGAATATCTATTACTTTCTGTTATCGTCATGTTATTCATGTTGCTAACATTAATAAGAATCAATATTCTCATATTTAATGCATCGCTGACTAGAAGAGAAGCGTTCTTCATAAAGCTTCCGTTCAGCATCTATTTCGGATGGATTACCATTGCTACGATTGCAAATATTACCGCTTTTCTCGTTTCTATTGATTGGGACGGATTGGGTTTATCTGACGTCAAATGGACGATGATCATTTTATTCTTCGGAGCTGCTATCGGGATTCTAACTACGATACGACGTTTAGATATAGCTTATGCACTTGTATTGATTTGGGCATATTACGGTATCTATTCCAAACACATTTCGGAAATGGGATTTAATGGGGAATATCCCTCTGTTATCTTATCTATCCTTATCTGTTTGGCTCTCATAACTTTGGCCGTTGTGCTTGTTGCAGTAAAAAAACTTCGCAGATAAAAAAGCGCAAAGGAGTAGGCAACGGCCTCTTCCTTTGCGTCAAATACTTATGCCATTAGGTTGTGTTATCATACAGTACCCAATACTTACATATTACTACAAAAACTTATCGTGATGAATTTAACAGCCTATCCAATCGAGGTTAATTAAATCGTTGCGCCACTGATCAATGGCACGTTAAACAGTACAGCATAGGTAATGTTTAGCCAAGCTGCCTAAACAGAACTCCATAAAACTAACAATTGATAACATGCCTGTTGCCATGATAGGAACAAAGTATCCAGGAAGTTGGTTTTCCACAAACCGTACAAGACAGACAAATCGCCCACCCCATGTAAATGGAATGGACGTATGCTTAAAATCTATAGACTTTTGCGGTACGGCATATACGCAGGTATCGGTGTATTGATCACAGACAGTGGAATTTCAATTTTTTCACCCATTTGTAATTCATACGGAGAAGGTTTACGATTTGCCGCCAGCAATTCATTACGGGAGAGTCCGTATTGGCGCGCAATACTTTCTATTGTGTCCTCGCTATCCGCTTCATGGGTTTTTCTGATTTTCTCAAGTCTGCACGCCGCCTGCTTAAACGTTGGTTGTTTAGAAAGTGGATCCACATAGTCAACTGTCATTTCGTTGGCTGATTCCTTTTTATCCAAATTACCGAAATGAAATGGCACAAAGAGTAAACCTTCTTGGACAGCATCGCCTATCCTCGCAGGTACTTCGATTTCCCCACGGGGTGAAGTGACACGCACAACTTCGCCTTCGATAATATTAAGGTGCTCCGCATCTTTTCTATTTACTTCAACATAGCCATGCTGGGCTGCCATATGCAACATGGGTGAACGACCCGTTTTAGTCCGGGTATGCCAGTGCCAGACAAGCCTTCCTGTCGTAAGCCACATCGGATACTCATCAGTAGGTTGCTCGTATGCGGGAAGATGTACCGTCGGATGGAGAATCGCCTTTCCTTCTGCACCTATATCTTCAAATTCTTCTCTCGTAAAGGCACGTCCTGTAAATTGGTCTTTTCCATATGTCTGTGCATCGTCCACTTTCGTGTGGAACTTAAAGTCCGAATACAATCTGGTTGTTCCTTCTGAATCTTCAGTAGGTGCTGGCCAACGCATACCATTCAGCTTCTGCAATTTCTCATACGTCATTCCTGTCATATCACACGGACGTCCTTTGGATACCTTCTTGAATTCCTCAAAGCATTCTTCTGTCGTAGAGTACTGAATGAGCGGATCACCGTTACGATCTTTGAACTCCATTCTTTTTGCGAAGTCCAAAAGAATATCAAAATCGGATTTAACATTGTTTGGCGGCTCTACCGCTTTACGCAACAGATTGATTGTCCGGTCTGCATTTTCCATTGTGCCTTCTTTTTCTCCCCACATCGCCACCGGTAACATCACGTCTGCTACAGATGAAGTTTCAGTGAGAAACGGATCTTGAACGACGACAAATGTCTTACTCAAAGCCTTTTGCACGCGTTTTCTATTTGGAAGTGATACTAATGGATTTGTACCGATATTCCAAAATAGACCAATTTTATCTTCTTCGATCAAGCCAATAATATCTTCGATTCCTTTTTCGGGACCTGTCGGTAAATCCTCTTCATTTAGGTTCCACAACTCGGCCATTTGCTGAATATGCAATGGATTCATTGGATTCCTGTGTGCGGGATATGTACCTACTCCCCCTGCGGTACGATTCGCTGAGGAACTGGGCTGTCCAGCCATGTGAAGTGGTCCACTACCGGGTTTACCAATCAGACCTCGAATCAAATGCATGTTATTTATTGCTACACAGGCAGTCGTCGCTTCGGCACTTTGAAAGACCCCTTGTAAAGTAGTTGTGACTAGGGAAGATGTCTCGCCTATCACGTCTATTGCAGTGAGGATATCGGATTCTGAGATACCTGTTGCCTCAGCTGTCTTTTCTACAGTCCATTCTTCAACGGATGATTTCATCTTCTCGTACCCGACGGTATACTTCTCTACAAATTCTTTATCAATCTGGTCATTTTTGATTAACTGACGTATGATGCCATTGAAAAGCGGTACATTAGACGCAGGCTTCAATTGTAAGTGTAGATCTGCCTCTTTCGCCGTTAATGTCTCGCGTGGATCGATCACAATCAGATAAGGCTTACCTGTACGCTTCTTCCGATCCATCACTCGTTCAAAAAACACTGTTCCTGTCTCGGCAGGATTATGACCAAATAAAATTAATGTGTCGGTCTCATCTACATCATCAAATGATGCAGGTGCTCCATCTGCACCAAACGATTGCAGTAGACAAAACTCTGTGGTGGCTGTGCATAGTCTAGTATTTGCATCAAGTAAATGCGTTCGGAGACCTGCCCGTCCAATTTTTGCTGTTGTATAGTAATCTTCTAAAAATCCTTGTCCTGTAGAATAAATGCTGATACTATTGTTACCTTTTTCTTCAATAGATTCTTTCGCTTTTCGTGCGATCAGACTCATCGCCTCATCCCAGGAAGCAGCTTGCAATTCTCCTTTGTCATCGCGAATCATTGGGGTCAGTAGTCGGTCGGGCGCATTATTGGCATGCCATTGATTTTCACCTTTGGGGCCTAGTCTACCACGGTTGATTGGATGATCTCCATTCCCCTTGATTCCTACGATTTGGTCATCTTTTACGCCAATATAGCAACCACATCCAATTGAACAGATATTACAAGTGCTGTATACCCATTCTTCAACTTCTCCTTGACTGTAAATATTCTGGTCAATTCGTTCTTTTTCCCAAGCCAATCATAATCCCTCCTGTCAATTATGCGGGTAAGTAAAAAGTAGGTATGACATACTTGACTGCATCTTCACCATAAATCTCTTGGATTTTTTCGGCGGCAGTGCTAAGTAATTCTTTTATCTGTTCCATCTTCGGTTCTACTTCTGACGCAATTGCCTTTGAGGGCAATTCCATCCACCCTACTGCTCTAATCCATGATGCAGAAAATGAAGTGGCTACCTCATTCGCATGGTAGACGACTGAACATTCCTGCTTAAATGAATCGAAGGATGGCTCCCCATCTTGCTGTTTGAACACCTTAAGAATCACTGAAAGCATCTCTTGCTGCACGTCCAACTCCTTTTGCAATAAAGTGAGCAATGGGTGATCATAAGGTTCCGCTTCTTTTAGTACTTGTTTGGTTAAGTCTGAGGCATGAAAAAAAAGCTGTTGCAAATCAGTCGGCAAAGTCACTCACTCCTTTTTTCACAATTACTATTCTATTTACCTTTCCTACTACACACTAAACTTGCTCTGACAATTTCGAATGATATTTAACCGCAATGTAGTATGTTAACTAATGTAGTAGTACTCTATATTCGTCTCAGACATCACGCATATATCTTGTAGTTCCACGATTCGTTACGGTCCACCTTCTATAATTAACAATAGACTGACCTCTAAACTTAATTGGATATTGACTCTTTTTAAAGTACCAGATTCCCTTTATTCTAAATTTACTACTTTTATACGTGAGGAAGGTTTAGGCCATGCAAAAAACACAGAGCTTACCAACACAACGTACGAAGACGTTTGATCTAATACTGACGTCCATGCTTGCATCACTTGTGTTCGTCGCAACTCTTTTACTCAATATTAAACTCCCCCTTGGAAACGGTGGATTAATTCATCTTGGCACTGCCATGTTGTTCATTGTCTCTATATTATTCGGACCGAAGAAAGGTATGATCGCCGGAGCCGTTGGAATGGGGTTGTTCGATCTCGTCAGTGGATGGGCTTTATGGGCACCCATCACGATCTTGACACGTGGTTTGCAAGGCTATATCGTAGGGAAAATTGCTTGGTCAAACGGGCGTAAAGGAACAAGCTTTACATTCAATCTACTCGCAATGCTCGCATCCATACCATTCACAATCGCTGGCTATTATATAGGTGAAAGCATTCTCTACAACAGTTTAATCATCCCACTCGCATCCATTCCAGGTGATCTAGTCCAATGTGCAGTAGGTATCGCCATTGCTATACCGGTTTGTGCGATGTTGAAGAAAGTTCCTATGTTTAAATAAATGTCAAGTTCACAATAGAAGGTAATTTGAACTCCTTCAATACACCGCTTATACAAAAGAGTACAAAAAATGCTCTACTACGATATATTTCGTAGTAGAGCATTTTACATTCTTTCTATTAGTTATGAACTGTTTCTTTCTCTAGCTCATTTTCAGTTAACTTCAATATTTTAGAAGTAGAAGCATGCATGTCCTTCAATAATTCAGGGTGCTCTGCTAATGCTTTTCCATATGAAGGAATCATTTCTTTCAACTTCGGCTCCCAATCACTTACTTGTCCTGGGAAGCACTTGTTAATAAGATCCAACATAACTGCTACTGCAGTTGATGCCCCAGGAGAAGCTCCTAGCAATGCGGCAATGGAACCGTCCTGATCCGTTACAAGCTCTGTACCAAATTGAAGCGTACCTTTGCTGTCTGGAGTATCTTTGATGACTTGTACGCGTTGACCTGCAGTCCACAGATCCCAATCTTCACTTTTCGCGTCAGGAATAAACTCGCGCAGTTCATTGATACGTTGTTCTTTTGTTTGTACTACTTGTTCTACCAAGTACTTAGTCAACGACAGATTTTTTGCACCACATGCAAGCATCGTCGTAAGGTTATTTGGTTTTACAGAACCAATCAGGTCCATCATAGATCCTTCTTTTAAGAACTTCGGTGTGAAGCCCGCGAATGGTCCGAATAGCAAGGACTTCTCGCCATCAATATAACGAGTATCCAAGTGCGGAACCGACATCGGTGGTGCACCGACTTTTGCTTTTCCGTATACTTTCGCGTGATGTTTTGCAATTACTTCTGGATTTTTACAAACCATGAAGACACCACTGATCGGGAATCCACCGATATGCTTACTTTCAGGTATACCTGTTTTCTGTAACAGTGGAAGACTTCCGCCTCCGCCGCCAATGAAAACAAATTTAGTTTTATGGAATTCAAGCTTACCATCTTTATTATTTTTTATTCTTAATTCCCACTCGCCATCACTTGTACGTTTAATATCTTCCACTTGATGACCGTAGTTTACATCAACGCCCACTTTTTGCATATGCTCAATTAACATACGAGTCAATGCGCCAAAGTTTACGTCTGTACCTGTGTCGATTTTTGTTGCAGCAATTGCTTCATCAACAGTACGGTCTTTCATGATCAACGGAATCCATTCTTTTAGTTTTTCCGGATCTTCGGAAAACTCCATTCCTTGGAATAGTGGATTTGCTGTCATCGCTTCAAAGCGTTTCTTCAGATACTCCACATTGTCTTCACCTTGTACAAGACTCATGTGAGGCAATGGCATAATAAATTGTTCAGGATTTTCAATCAATTTTTTCTCTACTAGATGGGCCCAAAACTGCATAGATAATTGAAACTGTTCATTAACTTTAACCGCTTTTGCGATATCTACCGTCCCATCCGGTCTTTCGGAAGTATAGTTCAGTTCACACAATGCTGCGTGTCCTGTCCCCGCATTATTCATCTCATGCGAGCTCTCTTCCCCTGCCTTATCTAGTTTCTCGAATAACGAGATATTCCAGTCAGGCGCTAATTCTTTAAGCATTGTTCCTAGCGTTGCACTCATAATTCCGGCACCAATTAATATAACATCTGATTTAGTTTGTCTATTACTCATTTTGACCTTCCTTATATGTGAAATTTACAGAAACGTAAATGTTCCTAAATAAGGCGTCACAGCATACATGGCGCGTACTAGGAGCACTTTATTCTGTCTTAGTTTAACCATACATCTACTACCATCTTTTCTATTATACATCAAATATAACTAGGTTTAAAGGGACATGTTTATTTATCAGGATTAAGCTTGTAATGTGACGAATTTTCAAATTACTTGGCGGATTGGATTCAATTATTAACTATTTTACGTCAATAAATCTTCCGATATCACTTTGAATCCTTCAATGATTGTATCTTCTTCTACTTCAATCAAAATACATTGCTTGCCGTCATAGTTCACCTGTTTCACATACTTTAAGTCTTGTGGACTGATTAATATATTTGCTACTTTCGTTTCGATCTTAATTGATTTCGACGTATAACTTGGAACGATGTGAGTAGCTTTCATTTCATAAGAAGTATCATCCACTATAGTCTGAAAAGCCGTTTCTACAGACTCCGTATTCACGTAGTCGACACCGCTCATTTTCAATACACGCTCTACTTGCTTCGCATCGATTGCTGGTGGCTCTTCCGGTTCTTCCTCTTCTTCGTCCGTCACAGTTAATCGGTAGATGGCTTCATATACATTCCCTAGTGTTTCCGTGTCTACTTCACCACCGACTACTTGTTTAACGATCTCCTCAAAAACAGCCTTATCGTCCGCAGCCGTAACCACTTCTTCTCCATTCAATACATTCTCTATGAACGTATAATCTGGCTTATTCACTTTACCCGCAGCATATAGCACATGATTGACATCAGCCGAATTGTCTGTAAAGCAAGGGAATAAAAAGCCACCTATTGGTGACGCAAGATTAATGATTGGATCAAGCATTGGATTCGATTTGAATTCACGCTCCTGGAAATCAAAAACAATGGAGCGCTTCGGCAAGTCCGTATGATTCATACTACATAGAATAAACGGCGTCGTAAATACTTCATCCCGCATATCAATTTCTGTCTCTTCACTGTTACGCTTGGTTTTCTTAAAGTAGTTTCCGCGAATAAATGTCACGACGAGATCTTTTTCATATTGCACATCTTTTACCATTTTGATGGCTAAGTGTTGCATCTCTTCTTTCCATTCTTCAGCTTCTTCTGCATGCAATCCTTCATACAAAATTTTTTGTGCGTGATCTTCATTATTCTCTTCACTTTGACTTTCGAACTTCACTTCAAATAACTTCATGCCTAGTTTACCACCTAGCACCTTTTTGAAATTCGTCATGAACAGTTCTTGTTGCTCACGATCAAGTAAAGCAAATGCCTGACTTTCCTCATGGTAAATCTCACTGCTTTCCTGCCTAATGTAGGCGTGGTAAATATCAGTGATAGTCAAAAGATCTGTATCTAATTTAAATCGTTTACGGATATCCGCAATATCATTTTTATTCATTTCCCGTTCCCACTTCCTCACTGATTTAACTACACGTATTCACTATGTTGAATGACGTAACTATACACACATAAAAGTTTAAAGAATTTACACATAATTATCCAATATTCGGGTACACAATGGAGTGAGAATAAAAAAACTAGACAAAAGGTAGTGATTTTATGTCAGAAAAATTATTTACATCCACAGCAACTGCGAAGGGAGGAAGAGAAGGTCATGTAGTATCCTCTGACCAAGTAGTCGAATTCGATACGGCAATGCCAGGAACAAAAAGAGCGAAAGAATTAGAGAACTCTACCAACCCTGAGCAATTATTCGCTGCAGGCTATGCAGCTTGTTTCGACGGTGCACTTCAACTCGTTGCAAGCAAGGAACGCGTGAAGTTTTCATCAGAAGTCACAGCAAACGTTAGCTTGTGCAAAGATGAATCAGACGGTGGTTTCAAGCTAGAAGTTGAGTTACAAGTGAGTGGTACAGACATCGAAAAGGCTCAACTAGAAGAGCTAGTAGAAAAAGCACACCACGTCTGCCCGTATTCCAAAGCAACTAGAGGCAATATTGAAGTGACGTTAACAGTACGTTAATTCTACACTTTAACCATAGCGCTACAGGCTGTGCTGGAAGTCGTAATTATACGACCTCTCGCACAGCTTTTTAATTTGGTAGAAGATATTTTCTACTTCTTCAAACCCTCAATTAATTCCACGATCGCAGCAGAAGTCTGCATGATCTGTTCTTCATTCGATATAGTCGCTTCACCGTCACCCTTTTGTTTACCGTAATCACCAAAACCTGCATGATTACCGCCCTCTATTTCGATGAACTTTGCATCACTTGGCATACTAGATTTGGCCTCTTGAATAGCTTTCGCGTCCGCTACTTCATCCTGACTCGCCCAAATCGACAAAATATCCACCGTTGCCTCACTTAAATCTGTATGACTTCCAGGATAAGAAGCTAGCAACACGAGCGCGGAAATCTTTTCATGGCGAGACGCGTAATCCGATGCCGTCACACCGCCTAAAGAATGACCTCCTATTAACCATGTATCTATTTCGGGATGATTACGTATTATCTTATCCGCTTGGTCAGGTGAGAAGATGGCCATCTTGAGCGGTAGGTGAGGAATAATTACCGTATAACCTTGTTTGGCAATTTCCTTAGCCAGCGGTGCGTATGCTTCAGCTTCTACTTTTGCACCTTGGTAGAATATCAGACCTATATTATTCTTATTTGCAGTAGATTTAAACACTAGCTCTTTGCCATTCTCAACAATTACATCTGAGTCTGACTGTAAATTTTCTTCTGCGTAAGACTGCGCCGAGTAATAAGAACTAGCGAATATAACGAACCCAACTGCAATCATTAACAGGAAAATAGCTAGCCCAACGAACAACTTGAATTTCCATGTCCTCTTTTGTTTCATACTTGATCCTCATTCCAATTTATTCCTTCACGATATCAATGAAATGCTTTAATACTCTAGCCGTCAATCCCCAAACTGTATAATTACCATACTCATAAAACCATTCTTCAAGCGAATGACTTCTAAATTTATACTGGTCTCCATTCATAATCTTTTCAAATGGGAAGTTTTTAGGCGGTGCTGTTTCGATGGCTACCGTATGCATGTACGGCTCGTGATCCACAAGCCACTTAAGTGGAATTGAAAATACCTCCTCCACCTCGTCTTTATTGTAGCTCCGAATAATTTCATGATAATCCACAACCGCCACAAACGGATAGACGACAAATGAAGGCGACGCAACATACGGGCTTAACTCTCCTACCATCTGTACCGTCTTCGGATCAATTCCGAGCTCTTCTTGCGTCTCCCGCAAAGCTGCTTCCATAGGAGATGCATCTGTTATATCAATTTTGCCACCAGGAAAACTAATGTCGCCCGGCTGTTTTCTCATCGTGAGGGCACGCACCTCAAACAGCACATGCCATTCCCCTTCCGCTTTCACTAACGGAATAATTACTGCGGAACGGAATGCAGTATCTTCTCCAATGAATAAAGATTTATTTTCATACAATTTATTTTGCAGTCGATCCAAGTCCATGAAGTCCCCCACCTCATCGTTTTATCCTATCGTATCATTACTAGACGAATCGTTAAAGAAATTAAAAGGAGCTACCCTGTAAGAGCAACTCCTCATTCAATCTATATACGTTAACGCTTCACTAATTTGCCCTGCACAACATAGCGTTTATCTTTACTATTCACAGAGTTATTGCAAGTCGATAAAGTCACAATCCGGTCATCCGGCCCTACTTCCACTGGCATATCAATCAAAGAACGTGATTGCACTTCTTCTAGAAACTCTGAAAATTGTTCATCCGTCTGAAAATTTGTCTCAATATAATAAAAGTCAATCGTCGTTTCATAGGCTGCAAACACTTCCACATCATACCCTTCATATAATGTATCGATATAAATAACGGAATGTTCGTCTGCATAGTCTTGATCGCCAAATTTCTTCAAGCTACCAAACATCGTATCGTTTCTCATTGCATGCCCGTAGAGGACCGTGTTATGGCTCATATCCGTAATATCATTTCGATAGTCCATGAAGACACTGCCCGCGCGACTACTTTCCCGTGTGAAGTTACGATTTAAATAAAACTCGTTATCTTCAGCCTGCAAGATCGGGTTATGCAAATTGGTACCTTCTACTGAAATCCAGCCCACGATATCTTGATTCACTTTATGTAATTCTTCAAACTGGGGACGCATCGAATCGTCTTCCAAGAGCTCTTCTTTAACGTCTCCCGTTACCGCAACCTGGGCTGTGCTTTCCAACGCTGTCTTATACATTTGTTGCGTTTCCTTCAATGAGCTGGCTGATTCCACGTATGTATATACATACTGCACGAGTAAATAGCCTGAATAGAGAAAGACTGTCAAATAAACGAAAGGCATCAGTTTCGACAGGCGTTTTTTCATCAGCTTACCTCCTAAATACCAAGTGACATCATATAAAGACCTAATTCGTCATCTTCCTTGAAGACAGCGTTGACTCCATATACTTCTTTGATGACATCCTTTGTAATGACTTCTCGTGGCGGACCTTCTGCAATGACTCGACCGTTCTTCATCATAATAATCTCATCACTATAACGAATCGCCTGGTTGATATCATGCAACACCATGACAATCGTCAACCCATAGTTTTCGTTAAGTGATTTTACGAGCTCCAGTAATTCAATCTGATAATAAATATCCAAATACGTTGTAGGCTCATCGAGGCACAGTATTTCTGACTGCTGTGCTAGTGCCATCGCAATCCATACACGCTGACGCTCTCCACCCGACAATGCCTCTAAGTCTTTATAGCGCTTGTCTGTCAGGTTCGTCACAGACAATGCCCAATCTATAGCCTTGCGATCCTCTTCTTGGTTACGTTGCAATAGAGTTTTATGAGGCAATCGGCCAAAACCGACTAGTTTTTCAATCGTCAAATCTTTTGGCACTTCATTCTGCTGATAAACAATTGCTAGTTTCTTCGCAAACTCTTTCGGTTTAAACATTGCTAAATCACGATTCTCTAATGATGCCATCCCCGATTTCGGCATATTACCGCGTGAAAGCACACTTAGTAATGTCGATTTCCCACAACCATTCGGCCCGATAATCGTCGTCACTTTCCCTTTAGAAATAGACGTCGAGACATTATCCAAATGATTGGTTATATTATCATGCGATACAATAATGCGCTTCATTTCCATAACAGATCACTCTTTTCGCAGTAAGAATATTAAGAACGGCCCACCGATGATCGCCATCAACGTCGAGGCAGGTATTTCAAGCGGTGCTACAATTGTTCTACCGAGCGTGTCTGCTAGCAAGATAATTAACGCTCCTAAAAGCGCTGTGAACGGTATGAGCACTTTGTGGTCATAGCCTACTAATCTACGGGCAATATGTGGTACAAGTAATCCAACAAATGAAATCACACCCGCAACTACAACCGAAATCGCTGCCAATAAAACGGCTACCGCCGCGATGAGTAAACGGGCACGCGCAACATGGAAGCCAATACTTTTTGCCGTCTTATCTTGCAACACCAATAAGTTACACCAGCTGTACAACGCGAATGCCAGCACTAATCCGATCGTTCCATATGTTGCAATTGTAGAGACATCACTCCAAGTACGCATCGTTAAATTCGAACCAATCACACTTGAGGCTGAGACGTTCAACGAGCCACCAAAGCTGATGAACGCTTCAGTGAGACCTGTGAACATCGCATTAATCGCGATTCCCACAAGTATTAATTTTAACGGGCTGAGACCTGATTTCCACGACAATGCAAAGACGAGAAAACAAGCGAAAGCCCCACCCATAAATGCAAATAAAGGCGTCATGAAAAAGAGCGCCGGAAAGAACGAAATAATGAATAACTGTACGAATGCAGCACCAGAAGATATTCCAATAATTCCTGCATCTGCAAGAGGATTACGCATTACAGACTGCAACAAGACACCGGAAACCGACAGCGCTGCGCCTGCAAAAATTGCCACAATCATTCGTGGAATGCGCAAGTCCCGAATGGCTTCCATCTGACTGTTACCCTGTTCAAAGAGCGCACCAAAAAATTCAAAGAATCCCATTTTAATACTTCCTGTTGTAGCCGAATAGACGATGGTTACAACTAGCAGCAGGGATACCATTACATAACTTGCAATTCTTTTTCTCATGACGGCCTTCCTTTACACACGAAATTCATCGAATTATCGATAGAAAATCTTCATTAGCTCACTTAATGCTTCAGGTACTTGCAATGAAGCGGTTGTGCCAAATAACTCTTCTTCTAGATCATATACTTTACCATTTTTCACCGCATCGAAATGCTTCCATACATCATTTGTTTGGAACTCTTCATTGAACATTTCCACGACTTCATCTGGCATACCGTGTGATAAACGCAAGATAATATCCGGATTACTATTATGCAGATACTCCGTGTTAGACGATAAGTATTCAGGATCCTGACCTTCCATGACATTCGTTCCACCTGCACGTTTTACGAGGTCACCCGCATAGGAGTTTTCCGTCGCGACTAAGTAACTGCCTGGGATACCTAATAATATCAATACACTTGGTCCTTTGCGATTCGCCGCCACTACTTCGGCAGCTTCAATCTTTTTCTGTAAGTCCCCTACTAATTTATCTGCTTGAATAGTACGATCATAGCGTTCTCCAAGACCTTGAATTTCTTGTATCATCGAATCCACGCTTTGGAAATTTAAAAATGTTGCGGGGATATTCAATTGTTCAAAGCCGTCTTCAAGGTCATATTCTAGTGTAGAAACAGATAAAAAATCTGTTGGGTCCATTGATTTCACAATTTCCATATCGGGCGTCATGGCATTTCCAATAGTCGGAAGCCCATCAAACCGGCTCGCCAATTTCTTTTCTGTTTCAGGAATAGCGATCGCATCTAGGTCTAGCTTATCTAAAATATCTGCGATAACAACAGTACCCGCAATAATTCGTTGATCATTTGTTTCTACGGCCTCACTTTTCTCTGCGGTATCTGCTGAAACGGCTTTTTCTTCTTTATCATTGCCGCATCCTGCGATTATAGCTGCTGTTGCGATTACCAACATCAGCCATACATATCTCCACTTTTTTTGCACAATGTAATCCTCCACTCGTTATTCATTGCTCACAACATGACTTTTCTTTAGTAATCGACGTATCAATAAAACGGCTGATAATATACATAATGTAATCAGTATTCCCAACTTCACTATATCGAACGGAATCGTTTGTTCTTCTTGTATTTGGGTCAATAGTTTTTCCGGTTCGCTTGCTACTTGCGTTACGATCTTGGCTGGTTCTTCTTTCACATCATCCACCGTACGATCAAATTCTAATTGCACTTCAGGAAGGAGAGGTGGTAACTCGTCCTGGTTCTGTTTTTTCTCTTCCGATACCTTCTCTACCTTCTGTTCTTTTTCGGTCGTGGTTTGTTTAGCTGGAGTAGTGGGTTTTTTAGGCTGCTCAGTTCGCTTAGTCAAGGAAGAAACTGCTTTATTGGCTGAAGGTGCTTTGCTCAAATACTTCGCGATCTGTTGTGGATTGAAAGCAATTTGCAAAAACTCTTCCTGTACATGTGAGTTCTCAGAGTCCTTCACCTGCATCCAAATACGAGTCCCCTCTCGGAAATCTTCTACTTCGAATTGCACAATGCGCGTCTTGTTTTGTGATACCACTTTTGGTTCCACTAAATCCCCTTGCTGCTCTACTTTAAAATCTTTGACCTTACTTGGTAGAAGAATCTCTAACTGTGCATAATATTTATTATCACGTCTAATGACGTGCAGTTCTTGATTGACATAGTCGTTCATTGCCGACGGTTTGCCGTCTGACAACAACTGGTAATGTACGGTATCATCACTTGGTTGAATGGACTTTGCGGGTTGAACTTGCTTAAACGTTGGTAAGGACTGCTCCTGGATCAACACTTCATAAGAAAAGGATTGCTGTGCATGTTCTTTCGGCAAGCGATATGTGCCTGTAAGTTCAATCTTTTGTTGTACATCCTTTATATCAAACTGAACTAAGTTTTCTGTTCGATCCAATCGCGTGCTCGTTCTGTTCCCTTGCTGCACGGCAGTGATATGCGTTAAGATGTGATCTTTCTTCGCTGAAATGGATAACGTATAACGGTCTTCCTTAACCGTTAACGTAGCCTGCCTAGTAAATAAAACATTTGTCTCCTCGGCTTCATCTGTTAGAAAACTTAGTTCAACTTGATACACATCATTTGTTATTTCTTTCCTTTCGTTTGCGTTTACGGAATGAAAAGGAAGCCACGTAGAGACGAGTAGCAAAAGTAGAGGTAACAAAACCAGTCTTTTCATTTCAAACGTACACTCCTTTACACATCATGTAAAACGACAGGAACTTCCTTCCACTTTAAACAAAGCGAAAGGAAGTATCTGTATTCGTTCTTATTTATTCATGAATTCTAATGAACCATATAAAATTTTAGCCATTTGTGTACGTTGTAATGAACTGCCTGAGCTGATCAATACTTTACCGTTTGGCTGAGGAGCACCTGTCATAATTTCCTCTGCATACAACAATGCAAATGCTTGTTTTGCTTCAGGATCTGTAATGACTTTTCCATCTGCATAGAAAGGAAGAGTGGTATCCCCTTTTTTGATTTCTTTACCTTCTGCAAATTGAATTGCACGGTATAGCATTAATGCGCCTTGCTGACGAGTCAATGTATGGTTCGGATTGAACTTTTCATTCGTTTGTACAATACCTGCTTCTGCAAGAGCATTGATTGCGCTTAGGCGTTCTTGATCCGTGATTTTGTCTAAATCTTTAAATCCAACGTCCTTAGTGGATTCTAGGTTTAATGCACGTGCAACCATCAATGCGAACTGTGAACGTGTGATGTTATTACGTGGATTGAACTTGTCCGCACCTTTGACAATGCCTTTGCTATAAAGAGCAAGAATCGCTTCTTTATTACCATCTTTAGCGATGTCTTTGAACGGGTTTACAGTTGGTTTTACACCATCAAGGCCGATTTGCACTTTGTGGTTTGAATCGTATTGGATAGGTCCTTCATTTACAATGACATGAAGATCTGCATTCACTAACTTTGTTAGATCTGCTACCTTAAATGTGTATGTGCGTACGCCTGTCGATTTGTCATCTGTTGCTATAGGAACTTCCTTACCAGCGATTTTGAAGCCGTGGATATAGCCACCTTTAGGGAATGTTACTGTTACTTCGTTGCCGTCCTTTACTTTCTTTACGGATGCAACTGGCGACATATAATCATTCATAATGGACTCTTCCGAAGTTCCATCTTTATATACTGTTACATTTACATCACTTACCACTTCTGCATCTGCTTTAGCCACTGTTGCTTTCAAGTCAAATGGATACCACTTGTCCATTTTGTGGGCAGGCACCACTACATGAATTTTGCTTGAATATACTTTATCCGCTTCTACCGGGAAAGTATAAGTAGTTGTGCCGTCAGCATTTTTAACTTCCGTTGCATTAGCAAACTCTTCTCCTTGTTTCGTTTGAAGACCTGCAATCATTGGTGCAGATTTAGCAGCAACTGTTACTTTCGCATATGACACTCCATCTTTTTCTACTAACGTCCCTTGTGGTACAAGGTGTCCGCTAATTGCTGGCTCAGGTGTCGTGGTTCCAGACTTGTATATATTCAAATCAATTACTTGATCCACTGCCACCGCTTGCGTCAAAACAGACGTTGCTTGGTTGCTTGTGCTAATCGGGTTAGCGGATGCTGCTGTTGGAATAGCGATGGAAGCTGCCAGCAATGAAGCAAGCACTACTTTCGTCGCGCGAGATGATGTTTTTTTCGTCATAATTAGTGTTCCCCCTGTTTTCTTCGGAATGTAGTTTTATACAATAAAAATGCAGAACCCGCCAATACGAAGATTAATAGGTATGGCGTTGTATCACTAGTTTGTGGATTCTTCACTGGTACTTGACTAGTTGGTTTCTTTGTCACCGTACTGGTACTAGTGTTCGTATTAGTACTAGGTGGTGTAGTAGTCGCAGGTGGTTTTACTGCCGGTGGTGTCACGGCACTCTTGTCCTCAAAAACCAAATCCACTGTATACTCATGATGGTAATTGATATGCTCTACGTCCACTTTCATTGGGATCTTCACTGGCTTTGAAATATCACTTACGCTAAATTCTACAACACGTGTATCGGCCTTCAGGTCTTCATTGACTACTTCTGCTCCGCCTGCTGGCTCGAACTTCGTAATCCACGAACTGTTCTTTAGCGTAAGCTGTACAACGGCAGAACCATTCGTTACTGTCACGAGTGCCGGTTTTTGGAAATAATCATTCGCAATAGATGCGTTAGTGCTGTCCGGCTGATTAATTTGATAATTTAACTGCTGGGTACCGTCTGCTATTTTAGCGGATGCTTGTGGCAGACCTATTGTCAGCACGAAAAAACTTACAACTAAAAAGTATGAGAATGTTTTTTTCACTTGGACATAACCCCCTTCACTTGTTTAATTTCATGCTACATAAATCCACTGATTGGTTTCCAGCCATTGGATACATTTCCACTTCTAAATTATCTCATAAATTGCTCCATACATGAATCTTAGCAACTTACCATCTAGTAGATTATGACAAACGTGTGACGTTCATAACAAATAAATGAGAATTATTATCATTTAATATATCCTGTTTCACTGGTAAAGTCAATTGACTTTGGAAATTTATCTCAGTGTGACCTATAGATTTTTATCATTAGTCACTAAGTTGAAAGCCGGGCATAGTCTAGATAGATATGATTTATGGACGAAAGGGGTATTACGATGAATCTTCAGTCTTTTAGTGGTGTCGTCATGGTAATAAATGATTTTTATACGGGGCAAAATAATGATGCGGGTTGCTACCTATTGATGACAGTGGACAATGGCCAAGGTAATGTCGTCAACTTTGTAGTAGAGCCGACGACTTATTTCGTTCATCACGTAAAGGTTCGCGTAGGAGATCACGTTACAGGATTTTATGATGCCGATGCTGCCACGCCTATGATTTATCCCCCTCAATTTAGAGCGGTAGTTATGTCCAAAGATTCTAGGCATGAAAATGTCAAAGTCGACTACTTCAACCGTCGCCTGCAGAGTAGTGATGGAACGCTCCAGCTTAATCTGTCTCCACAAACTGAAATACTTTTGACGAATGGCCAGTATTTCACAGGGAATATAGCTGAGCGGAATTTGATAGTTTTATATGGTGCAACTACAAAAAGCATCCCACCGCAAACTACACCGCATAAAATTATTGTCATTTGTTCATGACTTTCGCACTTATAAAACAGAGACACGCTACTTGAAGCGTGTCTCTGTTTTATAAGCAAAAGAACCGTTGTGACGTCTTGTAGATTTCTCTATACGCCTCATCAACAGTTACATCCTTAATTTTGGCTATACTGCGAACACTTTCATGCAACATGGCGGGATGTGTTAATTTTCCTTTAAAAGAATGTTCAAACGGCCACGGTCCATCCGTCTCTACCATTAACTGAGTTAACGGAACTTGTTTAACTATGTGTTGAATCTTTTCTCGATACGTAACTTCCGGGGTCACAGAAATCATATAACCGTTTGAAACAATTCGCCGCAAGATTTGATCGCTCCCTTTAAACCAGTGAAAGTGTGCTTTCGAGATGGAATACTGCTCCAACATATCACAGACTATTTCCGCATCTTCATACACGGTATGTAATACAATTGGCAAGTTATATTTTTCCGCCTTCTGAACAAAGCGTTCTAACACGTCTTTATACAGCCCCACATCTAAGCCAGGTTGCTCTTGCCTCGAGTAATAGGGTAATCCTACTTCTCCAATTGCCGTGAGACCCTCTGCATGGTCATCGATCAATCGAAGAATAGCTGAAAGCTCACTTTCACTCGGTAGAGCTTGTTCGGGATGATAACCTATAGCAGGTTTGATTCGACTATCTGTTTTGGCAAATTCTATTTGCTTAACGGACGATGTATAATCATTTGATACCGCCACTATTGCAGTCACATCATTCTCTTCTAATTCGTTCAAAATTTGAATCTGATCTTCCTCTTTGTACATATCTAAGTGAATATGTGCATCTATTATCTGTCGGCTCAAAAGTGATCACTCGCTTCTCCTAATCTGCTATGTTTCACGTGAAACGTCTATCCGTAAATGAACTTATACTATAATCTAAGCATCATACTACTCTCTCTTACAAAAAAGTGAAACAACATGACGGCCCTTATTTTCATTTGGTGATACGTAGTATTTTGTATTTTCCCTGTAGCTATGTTGGATTATGTATTGCATGGGAAATAAACGAACTTTTTATATCAAAACGCAGCAAGCTCTATAGCCTACTGCGTTTTGCGATAATTAATGTGTAGTTGGTTCAGGGTAGTCGAAGCCTTTTGTATCTACTTCAACTGTCTTCATTTTCTGCTCTTCAAGAGGCTTGTCCATAGCGTCTGTTTCAGTAGCTACGATCGCATCCACTGTCTCCATGCCTTCCGTTACCTTACCGAAAGCCGCATACTCACCGTCAAGCGAAGTGTTATCGTCTGTCATGATAAAGAATTGAGACCCTGCGGAGTTCGGGTCTTGCGTCCGTGCAGTCGAAATGACACCGCGCTCATGTTTCATATTATTTTCAAATCCGTTTGAAGTGAACTCTCCATCAATTGCGTATCCCGGTCCACCTGAGCCGTCACCGGATGGGTCCCCGCCTTGAATCATAAAGCCTGGAATCACGCGATGGAAAACCAGGCCATCGTAATAGCCGTCTTCAATTAAAGAAATGAAGTTCGCTACTGTATTCGGTGCAACAGTCGGTTCTAATTCTAAGACAATCTGTTCATCGTTTTCCATCGTGATCGTCACGATAGGGTTCTCTTTCACGTCTGCCGAGTAATCCACCGCTGCTTCTTTAGGTTGTTCTGCAGACTCTTCTTTCGGTGTTTCCATTGATTTTTCTTCAGTCTCTTTTCCACACCCCACTAAAAGAATAGCCAACGCCATTACACTTAGTAGGAAATACCATGCTTTATTACGTTTGAACATATATTTCCAACACTCCTTACCTTTTTATCCATCATTATATACGATTACTCTCCGGTCTCCTGGCCGCGATAACGAAGAGCCAATCCTTTTAAGAAGTTACGTGCATATCGATCGCCACACGGTTTATAATTTCGATGGCCTTCTTTACGAAGAACAGCACTCAATTCGCTTTTAGAAATGGTTACTCCCGCACTTTCCAAAATATCGAGCATATCTTCACTTGTAAGAGATAATGCAATTTTAACTTTCTTCAGCAAAATATTATTGACATTTCGATGACCTTCCTCTGACATAAGGAATGGTTGCGGAGCGTTACTGGCATTCTCCGGCACCCCTCTTTTGGAGCTAATCAAGCCATTTAAGAATGACTCCAGCGTCATATTGTCAATTTCTTTTGCATATTCATTCATCTGCATTTCATCCGTGCTATCCTCATTCATTTTCGTCAGCATTTCTTTAACTTCTGCTCTGTTTGTCTTCAGTCCGCCTAACGCAAACATTTCTACAACTGCCGAATCTTTTAGATCCAGTGCATAGCGTAATCTGCTTAAAATATCATTGTTATTCATATCATCACCTGTACCCTCTCTAGCCTAAAGCTGTGCCTCTTAGTATAGCCTGATTCGTCATAATTTGTCTTCATTTAATCGATTGAAGTTGAATCTACCTCATTTTCAATCGTTTGCATAAACTGATCACCAAAATCACATATTGACGTAACGACTGGTTCTAATAATAAACCAACTTCACTTAATTGATACTCTACTTTTGGCGGCACAACGGGATAGACGTAGCGCGTAATGATTTTATCTTCTTCCAATTCACGTAATTGTCTAATCAACATACGTTGATTGGCATCAGGAAGTTTTTTCTGCATCTCACTTAATCTTAATGGTGACTCGTGTAGTAAGCACCAGATAATTGCGATTTTCCAACGTCCTCCTATGACAGACAAAGCTAAATCCTTGCTTGTGAAGTACTGTTTATCTTTATACTGAATAATCATATTTCCTCACTTCTTTCCATATTATTCATGGCCATAGTGACAAAAGAGTCAGTATTGCATGGTGAATTATAATATGTAATGATAGAAATGTAAACACAATAAAGCAAAAGAAAGAAGGGCTTCATTTGAAAAGTAGAGCAGCTGTAGCATTCAAACCTGGAGAACCACTTAAAATTGTAGAAATTGATGTAGAAGAGCCAAAAGCTCATGAGGTATTAGTCAAAATTCTTTACACTTCTGTCTGTCACACAGACGCATATACATTATCGGGTGATGACGCAGAAGGAGTATTTCCTGCCGTTTTAGGTCATGAAGGTGCTGGCGTCGTAGTTTCAGTAGGTGAAGGAGTCACTTCTGTTAAGCCTGGTGATCACGTAATTCCACTTTATACACCTGAATGTGGGAAATGTAAATTCTGTCTATCCGGTAAAACTAACCTATGTGGCGCAATTCGCGAAACACAAGGTAAAGGATTAATGCCTGACGGTACTACTCGCTTCTCATACAATGGCGAACCCATCTACCACTACATGGGAACTAGTACATTCAGTGAATATACTGTCGTGTCTGAGATTTCCCTAGTTAAAGTAGAAGACCAAAACGTACCACTTGATAAAGTTTGTCTATTCGGATGTGGCGTCACTACGGGTATTGGAGCTGTTCATAAGACGGCGAAAGTAGAAGAAGGTGCTGTCACGGCAGTCTTCGGTCTAGGAGCTATTGGTTTAGCCGTTATTCAAGGACTAAAGCAAGCAAAAGCGGGCCGTATCATCGCTATTGATCTCAATGAAGATAAATTTGAACTGGCGAAGAAGATGGGCGCAACAGATGTCATCAACCCTTCTACATTCGATAAGCCAATTCAAGAAGTCATCGTAGACATGACGGATGGCGGAGTAGACTACAGTTTTGAATGTATTGGTAATGTCGAAGTCATGAAAGCTGCTCTTGAATGCTGCCATAAAGGTTGGGGCGAGAGTGTCATCATTGGCGTTGCGGCTGCTGGTAAAGAGATTCATACCCGTCCATTCCAACTAGTTACAGGTCGCGTATGGCGCGGTTCTGCGTTTGGCGGAGTGAAAGGTAGAACAGAATTACCTGGGATGATTGATGATTACATGGATGGTGAAATTGATTTAGATTCATTCATTACACACCAACTAAACTTCACAGATATCAACGAAGCATTTGATTTACTGCATAAAGGTGAATCAATTCGTACAATACTAACATATGGAGAGTGAGATCATGAATGTAGAACGCATTGAGCAAAGACGATCTTTTGGTGGGGAACAAAACAAGTATAACCATTATTCAGAAGTCCTCAAATGTGATATGACATTTAGTATCTTCTTACCGTCAAATAAAGAACAAAAAGAAATACCGCTTATTTGGTTTTTATCGGGATTAACCTGTACGGATGATAACTTCAGTCAAAAGAGCGGCTTTCAAAGAGTAGCTGAAAAACATCAAGCGGCAGTGATTATTCCCGATACATCACCACGCGGAGAAGATGTAGCGAACGATGAGGCATTTGATCTTGGACAAGGTGCGAGCTTTTATCTAAACGCAACCGAAGAACCATGGGCAACGCATTATCAAATGTATTCGTATATTACGCAGGAGCTTAGTGAAATTGCGGCTTCTCTAGTACCTAATTTCTCAGGTAACGAAAGTATCATGGGGCACTCTATGGGTGGTTATGGTGCATTGATGATCGGAATGAAGAATGCAAATCGTTTCAAAGCGATTTCCGCGTTCTCACCGATTTCAAGTCCGAGTGATGTTCCTTGGGGAATCAAAGCATTTACGACGTACTTAGGTGAAGACAAAGCAGCATGGAAAGAGTGGGATACTGCTGAGCTAGTGAAGAAAGCAGGTATTCCACCCATCCTCATTACGCAAGGCACTGCAGATGGCTTTTATCCCGAGCAGTTGAATGAGAAGCCATTCCTTGAGAATGCAAAGCAGCATAATCAAGCAGTGGAATATAACAAAGTAGACGGCTATGACCATAGCTATTTCTTCATCTCTTCTTTCTTAGAGGAACACTTTGATTTTCACGTGCAGAACTTAGAGTCACTTAAGTAAATATTAGATAGTTGAAGTAGGATACTGCATGGGATTTCCGTTCCTATAGACATGGTTTGGGCCATACCCATAGGAATGCGTCTCCCTGTAGCACCTTTCAACAGTGCATATCTCTACTTTATTTACCTACATTCCAAATGTCCACATTGCTTATAATGTGGATGTTTTTGTTTTTTAGAGTATATGAACTAAAATAGAAGGAACGAATTGATTTTTTACATAGGAGGGACAGTTACGATGGATCTAAAGAAAATGTTAGCCGATGAACGTGTAAAGCCATATGTTCTGAAAGCTCGGTATGGTATTGAAAAAGAAGGCCAACGCGTGGATCTTGTGGGAAATTTAGCGACGACAGATCATCCTGCAAGCATTGGAATGGCAGATGAACACCCGTATATTCAGCGCGACTTCTCGGAAACACAAATGGAATTGATCACACCTGTCCTGAACACACGGGACGAATTATTTGATTATCTGTCGGCTATCCATGATGTGGCATACCGCTCCATGGGCAAAGGGGAAATGTTATGGCCGTTAAGTATGCCGCCTGCACTTCCAGAAAAAGAGGAAGATATCGTAATTGCAAAATTGGAGAACTTTGAGAACGTTCTCTATCGACGCTCTTTATCTACTTCATACGGTCGTCGGAAACAAATGATATGCGGGATCCATTTTAACTTTGAATTTGGTGATGAATTGCTCAAAAAACTGTTTGATTTACAGTCGGAGATCGATAACTATAAGCATTTCAAAACCAATATATACTTAAAGCTCACAAGGAATTACTTATACTATCGCTGGCTTGTGACGTACTTTTATGGTGCCTCCCCTACTAGTGACGAGAACTTCTACGGCTGTGATGATCAGCCTAATGAACCGGTTAGAAGTATACGGAGTAGCAGATTTGGCTATGTAAATCACGATGAGGTAAAAGTTTCATTCAGCTCAATAGAGAAATATATTGAAGATCTATCCTGTGTCGTAAATAAAGGATTGCTTGTGGAAGAAAAGGAATTCTATACCGCGATGCGCTTACGCGGAAGCGAACGTGTAGAAGAATTTTTGACCGAGGGCGTTCGTTATGTAGAATTACGAAATATTGATTTGAATCCTTTTGAAACGAATGGAATCAGCTATGAACAAGCGGAATTCTTGCATATTTTCTCTCTGTATCTTCTGCAAAAAGATGAACATCCAGAGAGTGATGAGTATGGAAAAGTCGGCGATGCGCGGAATGATGTAGTTGCGCTTGAGCATCCATTGTCACGCACAGCGTTTGAAGCAGAAGCTTACGAGCTAGTTGACGGTATGGAAAAGTTGTCTAAGGATTTAGGCTTCCCTGTTTCTGACACGTTATTTAGCAATTTGAGAGCTATGCTAGAAGATCCTTCGAAGACTCTAGCTGGTAGGCTATATACGGAAAGTCAAAAGAGTAGTCAACGTCAGGTAGCTATAGAAATTGCAAAAGAAACCTACGCTAATCTTTGGGAAAAACCGTATGAGTTAACAGGCTTTACGGATATGGAGTTATCTACGCAGATTCTCATGTTTGATGCATTTCAACAAGGCATCGAAGTAGAGATTTTAGATCGACAAGATCAGTTCTTGAAGCTAAAACTACGTGACCATGTAGAGTTTGTCAAGAATGGTAACATGACGAGTAAAGATACGTATGTCTCTACTTTGATTATGGAAAATAAAACGGTAACGAAGAAAATTCTTCACCAAGAAGGCTATCGTGTGCCAGGCGGTGACGAGTTTAATACTATTGAAGATGCATTGCGTGCCTATGATATGTTTGCCAAGACACCTTTCGTCGTGAAGCCTAAAACAACGAACTACGGAATCGGTATTTCTATCTTTAAAGATGGGGCCAGTTATGAGGACTACGAGAAAGCAATCACACTCGCATTCGACGAAGACTCGTCTGTATTAGTAGAAGAGTTCCTCGATGGCACAGAGTACCGTTTCTTCGTATTACACGATAAAGTACTTGCCATCATGCTACGCGTGCCTGCAAACGTCATGGGAGATGGCATACACACAATTAAGGAACTCGTTGAAGAAAAGAATCGGGATCCACTTAGAGGTACAGACCACCGCACGCCATTAGAACTTATTCAACTGGGCGAGCTAGAGGTTCTTATGCTGAAAGGTCAAGGTTATCAACTGGATTCGATTCCTAAAGATGGGGAGATCGTCTACTTGCGGGAGAATTCCAATGTCAGTACTGGCGGAGATTCGATTGATGTAACCGATCAGATTTCCGATGATTATAAGAAGATTGCAGTAGATGCAGTAGCGGCTCTTGGAGCAAAAATTAGCGGGATCGATTTGATTATTGAAGACCTCGATGTCCCAGCAGCAAATCCAGGCGCTTATGGCATCATTGAGGCAAACTTTAACCCATCGATGTATATGCATATTTACCCTTATAAAGGCGAAACACGTCGATTGACGACAGATATACTACATTATTTGTTCCCTGAGTTATCATAAGACCATATGTGTGTATAAAATCCATAAAGAACAGGCCTATTCAGATAAACTGAATAGGCCTGTTCTTATTTTCGATTTATGATTTATCAATTTTTCATAGAATTCAATTCATTTAGCACTAGTTACTAGGATTTCTACCTATTCTCTTTATATTCAGTGTATGATTAATACTATGAGACTACCACTTATAAGGAGAGAGGAAAATGAGATTCTTATTAAAAAAATGGCACTTGTTTTGTTTACTCGTAACTCTACTAATACTGGCCCCACTTTCCACGGTAAGTGCAGCGGCATTAACCGACGAAGCAACAGACATGCCGACTGACAAAGAATGGATCATTACGTTCAGTTTCCCCGTTATTGAGTCCAGTATTACGTCTAAATCTATTTATGTGATGAACAGTAAACAAGAGGAACAACCTGTTAAAACATCTGTACAGGATGATGTCGTAATTGTTCAAGCACCCGAAGCAGGGTACGAAGCTGGTCAAACATATACTTTACATATTACGACAGATGCCTTAGGACAAGTCGGTAATGAGATTAAAACATTAAAAAAGCCCATTACAAAACCTTTCACGATCACGACAGAAGTCTATTCTGTTGTCGATATTCGTGAAGATGGAACATATTCAGTTGCCTCAAGCCACTCTACTTTTGATAAAGCAAATGCCAGCTTACAAGAAGGTCAAGGTATCATGCTAAATGAACAATATGTCAAAATTCCATCTGGCTTTGTAGCAACCAATACTCAAACCGTCACGTCTATTTACAAAAAGCCAATCTTTACGAAAATGTATGAATATACAGGTGTCGCTACTGATACAGAACTTACTTATTCAGACGCTACAGCAGACTACATTAAGGTGTATATAGGTGGACAAGACATGTACATCAAACACGAAGATGTCACACTCATTCCAACTGCTACAGCGAAAGGACAATCCTATTATCAAGCGAATCAACAAGGCTTATGGCATTACGTTTATCACCATCATAGTGGAAAATACGACGGTGCGTATGTAGTCGGTAAAAAGCCCGAGTTTCTAAACGAAGGCGTCAAGTATTATAGTGTCGACGGAGCAAACTTCACTACTGCAGACGGCGAAATTACAGGTGAAAGTCATGCCTACTTCCAATATCTATCACCACGTGTTCCAACAAACTATAGTGCTGCAGAGTTAGATACGTATATCAACACTCAACTCGCTGCAAAAGAACTGACAGGTGGCAGATATAGAAACGCTACAGTGAAAAGTCCATTAAAGGATCTGGGGGCTACATTAAAGTTAATTGAAAAAGAGTATCGTATTAACGCATTACTTATTTTATCACTCGCTATTCATGAAAGTGATTACGGCATGAGTTGTCACGCACAAAACTACAACAATCTATTTGGACTAACTGTTCCTGACAATGATGCGCACTGTTCAGAAGATGTCGATACCTCTTCGAAGAAATACTATGCATCTGTCATGGAGAATATCTCGGCACTAGTAAATCAATTAAATACAAATTACTTAGATCCCTTGAATATGCGGGAATATCGGTACAATGGCGTAGCACTCGGCAATACATTGATCGGGATGAACGTACGCTATGCTTCAGACCCTTACTGGGGAGCAAAAGCAGCGGGTCATATGTATAGCATAGATCAAGAGCTTGGTGGCAAAGACTATCAAAAGCATGAGCTTGGCTTTACGGCAAGTTCAGACGTCAGCATTCGCACCGGACCCTTCATAGACCATAACCGTGCGTACCAGTATAAACTGGATTGGACGATTAAACTTCTAGGTCAAATGCCGATTACTCTGTCTGCTACACCTTCAGAAACAAATGGTTGGTTACGGGTTATTTCTGAATTGCCAAAAGACAGTTCAGATTTATATACAATAACTCCAAATGTTCGCATAGTGACTACACATTAATAACTATGTAAGTGGATCTAAAAAACAGGCCTATCCAGTTTATCTGGATAGGCCTGTTCAGATTTCATCAAGCAAATAAATTAAAACGGGTTAGTAGCAATGAAACTTGCTGTTTTCACATAAACACGTCGATTTAATTTTAATTGATTTACAATAACTTCAGCAATGTCTTCCGATTGAATCAATTTAGAGTCGTCATTTTCTTTAATCAAATTTAGATCTAATGCTAAATCTGTCGCTACAGTACTTGGTGTTAGAGCCGAAACGCGTATATTATTTCGACGTACTTCTTGTGCTAATGATTCTGTAAAGCCAATTACCGCAAACTTTGATGCACTGTATGCACTTGAAGTAGCCGCACCATTTAGACCATTTGTTGATGAAATATTAATGATATCACCTGTATTTTTTTCAATTAATTGCGGTAACACGGCACGTGTCACATAATATGTACCCATTAAGTTGACATCTACTATGTTCTTCCACTCTTCTGGGTCCATCTCCAAGACCGTACCAAATGAAGCAATCCCTGCATTGTTAATTAAAATATCAGCAGTTCCTAATTTATTAGTTAATGATGCAATGGCTTCTTCAACTTGCTCTTTAGATGAAACATCAGCAGTTGCATAAGCGACTTTTACGCCATGACCTTCAATTTCTGTCGCTACTTCTTTTAAAGCAGACTCTGTTCTTGCAAGCAATCCAATATGGACTCCCTCTTTTGCCAAGTGAAGTGCCGTTGCTTTCCCTATACCTCTTGCCGCGCCAGTAACAAATGCTACTTTTCCAGTTAATGATTGTGCCATTTTACAAGACCCCTTTTAAGTGTTGTATGCTTTTTCTT
The DNA here is from genome assembly GCF_002082015.1 of Sporosarcina ureae. GTDB lineage: Bacteria > Bacillota > Bacilli > Bacillales_A > Planococcaceae > Sporosarcina > Sporosarcina ureae_A. The sequence goes on from NZ_CP015109.1 coordinate 1,921,241, forward strand.
TTAGTATACCCGTTGATGAAATCCTTAGCATGAATGAAAGCTTGAATAGTGACTTTGATTAATGATTCAAGTTCGTTCTCCCTAAACCTCACTCACTTATGATCAGGCCTGCCGTTATAGATGTGGATGAGGTTTTCTGTAGTTTTAGGGTAACTCTAGACTCCATAACCCAGAAAACCAGCTACTTCATATACATGCTCATGAATTTACCTATGTGGCTAACGTAAACTTCTTGATAGCCTTTTTCGCTGATATGTAGACAGCACTACTCCTCCCACTATAAACAGTGAGCCGACAATTTCCGCCCCCGTTATTGGTTTATACAGCAAGACTAATCCCATGATCATCGCTACAAAAGGTTCTAAATTAGATAATATAGACGCCTTTGAAGCATCAACATATCGAATATTGTTATTCCAAATCAACATGGCGATACCGTGTACCACAACGGCAGTTATAATCAGAAATGACCAATCCGAGATCTTTACACTCATTCGTATCGGCGTATCAAGTAAAAAAATAAAAGGAACCGACACAACTAGTCCGACAACATTTGAATATAATGTAATTGCAAGTGGATCCACTCTATTGGAAAGGAGTCTCGTTACGATAATTAGCATAGCAAAAGTAATCATTGTGACTACGATCCACCATAAACCTTTATCGATATGTAAAGAGGATACATTTCCTTTTGCTACTACAAAGTAAATACCTATAATCGCTACAATAGATCCGAGTAACATACGAATTGTTAACTTCTCTTTCAAAAAAACACCTGCTAAAACACCAGTTAAAATGGGTGTAGTTGCTAAGATTAATGCAGAAGTTGTTGGATCAGCTGTTTCTAATCCGGCAAAAAAAGACCACTGGTTAATAAAAACGCCAAAAACACCTAGAAAAATCACTGCCAATACATCATATTTATTTAATCGTTTCACTTGCAGTCTGTATGAAGATAATCCAATCAAAAAAAGTACTATAAACAATAATCTGAGCGAAGTGAGAAGAGCTGGGGAAAAGTGCTGGACTAGCATCTTACCAAAAACAAAATTACTACCCCATACCATTACACAAAGTGTCAGCCAAGCATATGCTTTTAACAAATTTATCACCCTTCCTACAACAAAATGCCAACTGGCCTATTCTATACTTACTTATGCTTTTCGTACATATTTTTGTTTGGAAGTACCCACTCACTGACCTATAGGATGGCAATGTGTACAAGATTAAAACGCAGTAGCAGTAATATTTCCATATTACATAGGCATTTTGTTATTCGTTACATCCTAATAGCATTAACATTGCATGGATGGTTCGTCATTTAGAACATATTTTTATATTTACACAATTTACGGAAGTATAATAACACTGTATAACGAACAATATTAAAATTTATTAAATAAATGTTCGTATATTGACTGAAAGCACAAAAAACCTTTGCTATAATCATAACGTATTCATTGTAATAGTACTTTTTACTACTTTCCATATAAAATATTAATAAGTAATAAGAATCAATTAATACATAATCGGTTTCTAGCATCATCATACTGTAACAGCTATTCGTTACTGTTTGGATTAATGAAATCCATCACGCATCTGGGAAAGCAGTGTGCTTAGGAATACTATTCGATGAAATTATTTAAGGAATGAGGGATCATCTTTGAGGAACATGAAGTTAGTTGGGGTTATTGTATGTATGCTTTTTCTAGCAACGATCGTTTCAGGCTGTAACTCCACTACTAATAGTACAGCAGACACTGAACAACGCCCGATCATTGTGCAAGGACCCATGCCTATTGAAGCCGAGAAGTTTGCTGAAAAATTAAGTGACGCAGAAGTTGAAGAATCAGGAAACTTTGTTTTTTATAAAGGAACTATCGATGACTATCCTGTAATTGTTACCAAGACTAGTAAAGGGATGGAAAACACGGCAGCCGCCACTGCATTAGCAATTGAAAAGTACAATCCTATCGCGATTATCAATCAAGGAACTTCAGGCGGACATGACCCGAACTTGCATGTATTTGATATAGTCTTAGGTAAACGGACGGTCAATATCGGTTCGATGAAGACTGAGTCTGCAGAAGAAAACGAAGGAATGGATCCATCATTATGGAAGCCTATGGACCTCATGGCTTCTGAAGGCAGTGCCGGAGAGGACCCCGATGCAGAGAAGATTCGCTACTTTGATGGCGACGATGAATTATTGGCAGCAGCCAATGCGGTTAAAGACCAATACGAACTGGGGAAAGTTGTTGAAGGTACTATTGGATCCGCTGATCTGTGGAATAACGAAGTAGACCGCATAAACTGGTTCCATGAAAAGTACGGTACTTCCGTTGAAGAAATGGAAGGTGCTGCTGCAGCACAAATTTCCGATAGTTACAATGTTCCTTTCTTAGGAATACGCATTCTTTCCAATAACAAAACGAATAACGGTCAGTATAATCCAGATACCGCTTCAGCCAATCAAGACTATGTTCATCTTGTTCTAAAAAAATATATCTCCAATTTAAAATAAGAAGTTCTAACTCATAAGTAAAACTAGAAAAGAACAGTTTGTTCCATAAACTCTTCTCTTCTAGTTTTTTAGCGTTCAGGAGTCTTAGGCAGTGTATTCAAAAAATCTTAGACGTGTACAAGCCGGATAAAAAATAAATAAATAAATAAATAAAAGTAATTTTTTAATTCCAATAGTCTTATATTTAAATTTTTCGCCTATATTTGCGGTACGGTTCACCGTATCATAACAAAATGAGGTTTTAATTTAACCACTTAAATGGCAGACCTTTTTTAAGGTTAGACCCACATTGCACTGACGGTCATGACAATCTGAGTTTTCAAAGAACAAAACATAAGCTTTTTTTTCGTTAAGAGAACTCGGATAAACAATACCGTTAATATTAGTGTTATTATATTTAAAGACATGCCTAAAGTATTCTGTAACAATTTGTGTGGGCACATAGTCCACATGTTCTCTACCATCTTTTGCTACTGGCTTTGTAAAGTCGTTTAAAAAATTATAAAAGAACTTTACTACCGAACGTTTTTTACGCTCATCTTCATCGAAAATACTAGGTAAACTTGGCAAAGATGTTAAATCTAATAATATTAATTTTTCGTTATTAACAAATTCACCAATACTCGCTACTACATTCTTGCCAGGTCTATATTCCACTTCCAGTAAAGCCGTTTCTTTGCTGTCTGCGCCATAAAACATCGGTATCCCAGCCGGACTCATTCTATTTGAGCTTTTCGCATACTCTTTTGCTGGTGTCCCAATTTCTTTTGCTCTATGAAATAACTCACCCTCTGATGATATACGAGCCCTAAAAAACTTGCTTGACGATACTTTTTTAAGCAGATTTAATTCCTCAACAAAACTAGCTATAATATCCAAAATCTCATGTGGAACTGCTCGCTTCTTTTCGTCATCTAAACGATAGGAACTATTTAAAAATAGATAACGTATGCTATGTTTTACTTGCTCAGAAAAATCGTTCCATGTGTAAAATAGCTCTTCGTCTTCCGTTGAACCATAAGGGTCAACTTTACACCACATTGTATCCATTAATGCACTCCTAATATCTTCAAACAAACTGTCAGGGTTTATACCTACTTCACCATATAAGACATTTTCAGTGAAATCCCATCCATCATATATTTCGACCCCTAGATATCCACCTTCTCCTGAATCATAGCCTACCCCTTCATCGTCAGGGTTTCCCCACTCATATTTAATACCTGTCATTATAAACTCCATTATTAAATCAATATCAGCAGCTAAGGTATCCTCGTCTTCCGCGCCACAATAATCACATTTATCAGCAGATGCGTTCTCTTCTATATAACGCTGAATATATATGTCTGAAACACATTCAGAACAAACAAATTTATTTCCAAGCGTACTAAAACCGAGCTCATTTTCTTTTATCAGAAGATTTTTGTGATAACCCAATGTTTAACACTCTCCTTTAAAACATCTTATAACTATCTTAACTATATAAAGGGGATTTATTCCACCCGTTTATAACCTCTTACAAAAAACCTCATTCACTTATGATAAGATTCATCACTATGCAGCTAAGTGCAGTAAACTTTTAACTTTAACTGAGATAATCATAAGGTTTGGAAACTATTACTGATTTAACATCCCTTTATTTACAAATTCTATTATTTCAATTACCTCATCCGGATTTGTGTCGAACCACTCTGAGCCGGGAGACTTTTCAATTTGCTTTCCTCTCACTTTTAAGATTGAATGTAACATTGTTTCCAATAACGAAGCATCATCAGTTTTAACAATGTATTCAATAGTCGGAGTTTCCGGTAATGCAGTCGATGCTTGAGCAAGTATTCGAATTATCGGGTCACTATCTGTTCTTCCGATCTTACAAGGCCATGTTCGTTTGTTCTGTAATAATGCAAGTTTTTTATAACCATCGTAATAATAAAAATACACCGCCGAAATACCATTTCCATACACAGCATGTGCAGGGATTCTTTCCACTTGAGTTACTTCCTCTTCTTCTTTTTCTTTTATAACCGGTGAATTCTCTTTATTTACATCCCAGAATCCACGTGCTCTATTTTCTACCCAACCCTTTTTGGACATATTTTCAAGAGCCCTTTTTACTGATCTTGGAAAATCTTTAGCCTCAGGGGGTAATCCACCATTTGCTTCATGATAACTTAGCACTTTATTTACTATTTCATCTCTTTTAATAGTCTTTCCATTAAACAACTCAATTATTAAAGTTTCAATGATTGCGGGTGTTAGGGGTAATTTGCTGTACCTATAACTTTCCACTTATTCTTCTCTCCTCTCTAAATTAGTTTTTTTAAAAAAACCGTACTTACTTATGATAAGGCTCCCCCTTAATAATCCGAAACCCACGATAAATCTGTTCCACCAACACCAACTTCATCAACTGATGTGGAAACGTCATCTTGGAAAATGACAACTTCTCATTTGAACGCTGTAATACACTACTATGTAAGCCGAGTGATCCACCAATTACAAAGACAATCTTGCTTTTACCATACGTCATCAACGAATCGATACTAGCTGCAAATTCCTCAGAAGTTTTCATTTTCCCGTCGATTGCTAGTGCAATGACATGCGCGTCTGGTGCAATTTTCGCCAGAATTCGATCAGCTTCTTTCTTTTTAACGATTTCCATGTCAGCTTCGCTTAGTGTTTCAGGTGCTTTTTCGTCCGCCACTTCGATTAACTGCATTTTTGCATAGCTACTTAGACGTTTTGTATACTCTTCTATTCCTTGTTTCAAATACTTCTCTTTTAACTTACCCACGGTGACAATTGATATATTCACAGTTTATCCACTCGCCCTCTAATTGTTATACACAGTACTTATGCACATATCCACAATCTTATCTACATATTGTGTCCGATTATCCGTTCTCTACTACATGTGAATTTCACTGATTATTATACCATACGAATGTGGATAACTATTTACTTGTTTCACAATTTAAATAATATAATCCTTTTTCCATAAAAAATGAAAATGCTTCAACCTATTGGCCTGTAAGGGATTAACACTTGTCATCTTTGTGTTATTTATTATTTTTTAAACATATTATTTTGCACAATATTATACACATTATTTTGATTTTATCCACAATTGGATAACTTCATAAAAAAATCAGGCACCGTAGCGCATTTTCGCTCGATGCCTGATGTGGACTGAAAGTTGCTCAGTATGTGGACAATTTTTATTCTCTTAGAATGTATTGCCGTCCTTCAATACCATTTCCAAGTCCAGTTTCTTTCCATCTCGATAGACTGTAATTTTTAACGGATCGCCAATTTCTTTTTTATTATACAAATACTTACGTAGACTGACCATATCTGTCACTTTCTCTTCATCCAGCTGAACGATTGTATCATACTTCTTCATGCCTGCTGCTACCGCGGATGAATTCGGTATGACATCCGTTACAACGACACCTTCCGTTACTTCTTCAGGCAAGTTTAACGTCTGTTGCTGTTGCTGAATAGGAATTTGTCGAAGATCAAGTAACGATACGCCCATCGTCGGACGATTTACTTGTCCTGTTTCTTCTAAGTGTTCAATAATTGGTAATGCAATATTGATTGGAATAGCCAATCCGATGCCCTCTACTGTTGCTTCAGAAATCTTCATGGAATTAATCCCGATCAATTGACCCGCCATGTTGATTAATGCACCACCTGAGTTCCCAGGATTGATCGCTGCATCTGTCTGCAAGACGTCTGCCTGCCAATCAATGTTTCCATCTTTGTTTAGATCCATTGGAATAGAGCGGTCTTTACCTGAAATTACACCAACTGTAACAGAACCTGCAAAGCCAAGACCTAATGGGTTACCGATTGCAATAACTGATTCCCCACGTTTTAGCGCATCTGAATCACCGAATTCTACCACTGTATCCACATGTTCTGAATCAATTTCGACTACAGCCAGGTCTGTCCATAGATCACTGCCGATTAACTTTCCTTCAACCTTCGTTCCATCATCAAAACTGACTTCGAGTTGTTCGGAATTTTCCACGACATGGTGATTGGTGACGATATATGCTTTGTCACCTTCTTTTTTATACAGAACACCAGAACCCGAGCCTGCTTCTTGAGTAGACGTTGTGGAGGACCAGAAGTCTTGGACTGTCTGGATATTTGTGATACCAACGACGGCATTTGCAACATCACCTACCACATCCGTAATTTCGCTTGAGATGTCCATTGATACTTGGGCGTGTTCCGAGTTGGTTTTGACTTCATTTGTTTTAGACGTTGCAACATCGGTAGTACTTGATGAGTCAGTTGCATACATCATGACCAAAAATACGATGACCCCACCTACTAATACTCCTAGTAAAGCAGGCCAAAAACCACCTCTACGTTTTGGTTTGCGTGTCGTTTCTACCGGCGGAATTGGCTGTTGCCACTCCATTTCTTCTTTTCTTTCTTCTCTTCTTTCATCATCCATTCGCATTTCCTCCTTATCAGAAAGTAATCCTACATGTACTGTACCCCAATAACTCTTTGAAAATGCAAAAAGCCTCACTAATTTAGCAAGGCTTTTCGCAAGTACTTCAGACTAGCACAAGTTCTGTAGATTCTGATGCATCCGTATCATGCAAATGAACAAATTCTCCTGCACGAATACCGCAATCTTCGAGGGTTTGTGCTACGCTCATGCGCGCCAAGTCTTTCATATTATTATCTAAGCTAAGATGGGCTAAATAAATATGCGCTTCTTTTTGAGCTACAACTTCACTCATTGCGACCGCTGCATCTTCATTTGATACGTGGCCCACGTCACTTAGTATACGGCGTTTGATAGACCATGGATAACGTCCCATCTGTAGCATGCTGACGTCGTGATTGCTTTCGAATACAAAGCTATCAGCACCTCGGATATGACCTTTCATACGGTCACTGACGTATCCTGTGTCCGTAATGATTGCCAGTTTACGGTCACCTTCATTGAACGTATAGAACATTGGGTCCGCTGCGTCATGGGATACAGCAAATGACTGGATATCCAGTGAGCCAAATGTTTTCACCGTTTCCATGTCAAAGTGGAAACGCTGATCAACAGGAATATCTCCTACCAGTCCGTCCATTGCCTGCCATGTTTTGGCATTGGCATAGATGGGTGTTTTATACTTCCGGGCCAGTACGCCGATTCCTTTAATATGATCACTGTGTTCATGTGTGACGAATATGCCGTCAATTTGTTTCATCGAGCGATCGATCGATCCGAGTAAACCTTCAATTTTCTTACCGCTCATGCCGGCATCTACAAGAAAAGCATGCTCATCTGTCTCTATATATAGCGAGTTGCCTGTACTGCCACTCGCCAAAATGCTAAATCGCATGTGGAAAACTCCTATTCTGTTGACTCTTCTACTATTTCCGATTGGAACTCGATGACTTTTCCTTCAATCGCATTGATAAAGTAATGCTCTATTGTTCCATCCTCCAATTTTACCTGAACATTCCACGTTGGTGCAAATACTTGAGTTTCCGTCAACTGAACAAGTGTCGAATAACCTGATTTTACTTGCATAACAGTGGAACCAGGTTGCAGATAACCACGTGTAACAAGTGAAGAGACTGCGTCGTTCTGCGACAGTAAGTCTTTCTTATGATTAAAGCTTAAGAATTCATCGAGCATACTTTGTTCGTAATGCGTAACTTCTCCATCCTCGTTCCAGTGCAAGGTGAGCATGGCGTTGGGGCTGTGGAAAATAGTTTCGTTCTTTACCCGTTGAAAGAATACGGCACTCTGCTCTTCTTCATCCACATCCCAAAGCACGTAATCTTCACCATTGAGCACATATTTTTTCAAGAACTCATCAAATTCATACTCGTCCTGATCATCCCTTACCTTTACAGGCTTTTTCATTCGGGATAGTAATAATGATTTTTCAATCATTTCAAATGTTTGATTACTTAATTCTTCTAATTTGTCATAAGAAAAGGTGGCAATATGGGCTGACAAATACGATACGTCTTTTTTGGTGAAAGAAATAGGCTCATACGTAATATTCTCTAATGCCAATGTTTCCTCCACGGATGTTTTCCCAAGAATCTGCATGTTTCCGACACCCATTTGCCTATCTAAATAAAGCCAATACAAGAAGACATTTAGAATGGAAAAGACGACAATAAAGATCGTTTTGGTTCTATTCCAATCCAATCTTGCCACCTCCTTGTAATTCTTCTGGAGCGAAGCGTAACCAGTTACCTTTGATAAGGTAATACCAGCAAGGTTGCAAAATAATCAATTTGCGTTCTATATCACGATTCATATAATACCCCGGAGTGATTTCTTCTATCGAATCGAAGTCTAGCTCTTCTGATTCACGTAAAGCCTCCGCCACTTCCACTCCCGAAGGCAAAGTTTCTTGTACAGATTTAATGTTCACATCCAATGTGTAATATGGGCGTATATATTTGAATACGCGCTGATTTCCCCACGTCTCCGTGATTTCGCTAGTACCTGATTGATCACTAAAGACGGGCAAGCCATCGACATATAGTTGGAACCGAACATAACGGGAAATTGGATTCATATAAGCGTAGCGGTACTCATCTGTCCATCCGCCATGCTCATTGATAAAATCAATAGTATTTAACAACAGTTCTGAAGGTATCGCTATCTCCTGACTTTCCATTGCAGGCATGACATAATTCAACCGCTTAATCTCGGTATCGACATTCATGAAAGCATGGTCGTCTCCATATTCCTCATGCGTTGAATCGATTAGATTACGTCGTACCGCATTCGGATCACTGAACAATGCATCACGAAAACGCAATGGATTGACCTCTTCCTGATAATACGTATTACGCATAACAGTTATAGGGTTTTTTGGTACGGCAAGAAATGATGCATTGCCACGATCTATTTCCGCATATTCATCGAATGACTGACCGATATCCACTACGTTGCGCAAGAAACTTGTTTTATTCGGTAGTGTCACTTGCATCTGGTAGTGTAAGCCGCTCATTTCGCTCAGTAAGTGAATGACTGGCGCTTGCGTAGATTGCCCCCAGTCAATGACTAGACGATTAAAAGTGGCTTCAGGAATATTGACGTCATCGACTAGTAATACATTGTCATAGACGAGTATGGGTACTTCGCCCGTGAAGTAAAATGTCATTTGACTTGGTTGCCGTAAGAGTTTAGCAATATCAAACTTATTCATGTCTTGACTTACTAAATGTAGATCAGATAAATCCCACGTATTCATTTCTGTCAGAATCTTGTCGATCTTTTCAGTATCTGTAGAACCCAGTACTTGCTCTTTTAAAATAGTAATCATTTTATACGGCTTAATAATTTCATCAATTGCTTTCTTTTCAGAAATGGAAATATCAACAGTCTGTAGTTGTTCCATTGGTTCATAATTCGGCGAATAGTTCCATACCGCTAATGTGAAGAGCACACTCAACGAGACGAGTAACAACAGTACGATGGATTTAATTGTTTCAATATATTTCAATCCCATTCACCGTCCTCTTGTTGTTCAAATGGTAGCTTGAAGAAGATTGTCGTTCCTGTTCCTTCCTCACTTTGTGCCCATATCTCCCCTTTATGCGCTACGATCATTTCTTTAGCGATTGCAAGTCCTAGGCCGGTCCCACCGAGGGCACGAGAACGGGCTCTGTCTGCACGATAGAAACGGTCGAATATTCGATTGACATTAGATTTAGGAATACCCATTCCATCATCGGATATCATTACCTTAATATAATCGCCTGAGACTGTTACACCGAAACGGATTTCTCCACCATCTGGTGAATACTTTAAGGCGTTAGAAATGATATTATCTAGTACTTGCGTTAGTTTGTCGGTATCGATCTCCACGAATAGACTGCTTGAATATAAATTTCGAGTAAAACGTACATTTTGCGACTTCGAAAATTCAAATCGCTCAATAACCGCATTGAAGAATCGGTTAAATTCTACCCATTCTTTATTCAATTCATATTCCTTACTGTCCATACGTGAAAGTTTCAGTAAGTCGTTCACGAGACGAATCATTCGCTCCGTTTCATTTTGCGTCACATGCAAGAAATTTGGAGCAATTTCTTCATTGCGCCAAGCCCCTTCTGCCAACGCATCGAGATAACTGCGCATCGTAGTGAGCGGTGTACGCAATTCATGCGAAACATTCGACACGAATTCACGACGTTCCATATCAATCTTTTCTTGTTCCGTATTATCATGTAGTACCACAATCAGGCCGTTTACGAAGCCTGTTTCACGTTGCGTGACGGATATTGTAGCACGTAAAATATATGCTTGATCTTCTGTACTGAAGTCTAGAGGTATCGATTCTTTCATTTGGATTAGTTCTTCAAACGTATACTCATCATCTATACCCAGAATACTGGCGATAGGTCGATTAATGACGAGGTCATTCGTTACACCGAGCATTTGAAGGGCAGAGTCGTTAATTAGGCTAACTCGTCCTTTTCGATCGGTCGAAATGACACCGTCCGTCATATTTTCTAGAACCGAGGCTAACTTTCGCCTTTCACTTTCCGTAGTGGACTGGGATTCTTGCAGCTGGTTGGTTAAGTGGTTGAATGCAATGGCCAACTGACCCATCTCATCCGATCCGTACACTTTAACCTTTCGGGTGAAGTTTCCTTTTGCCATCGCTTGTGCTTGTCGCCGCATATCTGAAATGGGCCGGGTAAATGCCCTGGCAATGAAAATCCCAACTATTATTGTAATGGTCAGGGAGACAGCCGCGGCTCCCGCCAATATTCGATTGATTTCTTCAATTTGTTGGAATACAGATTCAATATTCGCTTCTACATAAAGCGATCCTATAATTTCATTACCATTAAAAATTGGTTTGGCTAAGGATAGTACACGATTATGAGATTGCGGATCAATCATCACAACGTCTTTCATCGCCTCTGACGTAATAGACTTCCGCACATTATCATTGGTCGAATGCTGACCTACCCTCATCTGATTGTCAAATGAGGATGTCGCCAGAATACGATATTTAGAATTTATAACTCGTATTTCAATAATGTCGTCTGAAGTGAATTCGAACAAGACATTTTTTAAGCTTTGTTCTAGCGTGGGATCACTATCTTTACGTTTTTTTATAATTTCTTCCCGCACACTGAACTCGACTAAATTCATTCGGTCTACAATCGAATTCGTAAAGTTATCTTTTAGTGTTTGTTCCAGTTCACGAGCAAAATACAGCCCAATAATCTGCATAGACACAAGTATAAGCAAGACATAGATCAAGACAAATTTGACTTGAATTGACCGGAAAAACCCAACCTTATGCATAGTGGCCTACTCCTGTTCCGGATCGCGCAAATAATAGCCTACGCCACGTCTTGTAACGATCCAGCTCGGATGACTCGGCGTGTCTTCAATCTTTTCACGAAGGCGTCGAATCGTGACATCGACTGTTCGTACATCACCAAAATAATCATAGCCCCATACAGTTTGCAGTAAATGTTCACGTGTCATCACCTGACCGATATGTTTTGCTAAGTAGTACAGTAGCTCAAATTCACGATGCGTCAGTTCAATCGTAACTCCACGTTTTTGAACATAGTAGGCATCGGGTTGGATGACAAGTTGTCCGACTGTAATATCATTCGTTTCTTCTTCCTGATCTTCCGCTATAGTTCTCGCGTGACGACGCAGATTAGCTTTGACTCGAGCAATTAGTTCTCTTGTGCCAAATGGCTTCGTAACGTAATCATCTGCGCCTAGTTCAAGCCCTAACACCTTATCAATTTCTGAATCCTTCGCTGTCAGCATGATAATAGGGAAATCATATTTTTTTCGTACTTCTCGACAGACTTCCATGCCATCGCGTTTAGGAAGCATGATATCAAGAAGCATGATGTCCGGCTGAATTTCTTCTACGCGATTGATCGCGTCTTCACCGTCGTATGCGCAAAAGACGTTGAAACCCTCCTTTTTCAAATTAAATTCTATGATGTCTGCGATGGGTTTCTCATCGTCTACAATAAATACAGTTTTATTTTGCATGTTTTGTTCCTTTCTCACCATAATTGGCGATCATATTTTTAAGCTATATTCTGGTTCCACGACAAGATTCGGCAATGTGAATTTGCGTGGTATATTAAACGCTATTCTATCTTTTCTATGGTTTCAGCCTAATTCTAAGGCTCAAATATAGTATTCCATATCTTCTAACTCTATCATGATTTGTGCAAAATCGCACTTTTTCAGGTAAAGATCGCTTGCTTGGAACTATGAAAAAACAGCGCGTCCTCTTCTACAATTATAGAAGAAAGGCGCGCTGTTTTATTCGTAAGACGGAGGTGATTCGTGCTGGCTCCAGTCAATATTGAGGAACTTGTTGTATTCCTTTGCAAATGCCAAGGTCACGGTACCGGTTGGGCCGTTACGTTGCTTGGCAATAATGATTTCAATCATGTTTTGCATTTCCGTTTCTTTGTCATAGTAGTCTTCCCGGTAGAGGAAAGAGACGATATCGGCGTCTTGCTCAATACTTCCTGATTCCCGGAGGTCGGACATCATAGGGCGCTTATCTTGTCGTTGCTCTACGCCCCGTGAAAGCTGGGATAGTGCGATGACTGGTATTTTCAATTCACGCGCCAAAGCTTTCAGTGAACGAGAAATCTCAGATACCTCTTGCTGACGGTTATCACTACCCCGACCGCTTCCCATGATCAGTTGCAAATAGTCGATCATGATCATACCAAGACCATGTTCCTGTTGTAGTCGTCTGCATTTTGAACGGATTTCATTGATACGGATACCTGGACTGTCATCAATGAATATTCCCGCATTTGATAACGAGCCCATTGCCATCGTCAGCTTGCGCCAATCGTCTGCTTCAAGATTCCCTGTACGTAACACTTGCGCATCAATATTTCCTTCCGCACAGAGCATACGCATAACAAGCTGTTCCGCGCCCATCTCGAGACTAAAAATCGCAACATTTTCATCTGTCTTCGTTGCCACGTTCTGCGCTACGTTCAACGCAAACGCGGTTTTACCGACGGAAGGACGAGCTGCCACAATAATCAAGTCATTACGTTGGAAGCCTGCTGTGATCTGGTCCAAGTCACGGAACCCGGTAGGTATGCCTGTTACATCACCTTTACGTGTATGCAATAATTCGATATTGTCATACGTCTCCACTAGTACATCTTTAATATGACGGAAGTCACCAGCGTTTTTCCTATTGGATACTTCCATCATTTTTTTTTCGGCTTCCCCAAGCAAGGCTTCTACTTCGTCTTCTCGTGTGTAGCCGTCTTCTACAATGTCAGTTGCAACGCGAATCAGTCTGCGCAATAAAGCCTTTTCTTCTACGATATTTGCGTAATAAACAATGTTTGCAGCAGTCGGAACCGCGTTGGCAAGCTCTGTAATATACGAAATACCCCCGACGTCTTCAAGCTCATTTTTCACTTTGAGCTCTTCGGCGATAGTTACCAAATCGACTGGCTGACCTCTGTCATTCAGTACGAGCATGGTTTCGAAAATCTTTTTATGTGCGATCCGATAAAAGTCTTCCGGCAACAATATTTCAGAAGCGGTAATCAGTGCCTGCGGTTCTAAAAATATTGCACCAAGGACTGACTGCTCTGCTTCGTTGTTATGCGGAGGTGTGCGCTCGATCATCTGGTTCAAGCTATTATCTCCTTATCATTCTTCTGTAACATGCACTTTAAGTGTAGCTGTTACATCAGGGTGTAATTTGATCGGAACATTTGTAAAACCAAGAGCACGGATTGGCTCAGGTAATTCCATTTTGCGACGGTCTACTTTAATTTTATTTTGCTTTTCTAGCGCTTGTCCAATTTGCTTCGACGTGATAGAACCAAAGAGACGACCGTCCTCGCCAGTTTTCGCCTGTAGCTCTACAGTCAACTTTTCAACTTGCTCTTTTAATTCTTTAGCCTCTGCCAATTCCGCAGCTGCATCTTTCTTCTGGCGTTCCTTCTGGCCTTGCAACTTACTTAAATTACCTGGAGTTGCTTCAACTGCTACATTATTTTTCAGTAAATAGTTTTGTGCATATCCAGTTGAAACCTCTTTCACTTCACCTTTTTTGCCTTTTCCTTTGACGTCCTTTAAAAAAATAACTTTCATTCTTCATTTCCCCTCTCTACGTATTGTTCTAATACATCCTTTAACATAGTGATGGCTTCATCCATCGTTTCTACATTTAACTGGCAAGCAGAATTCGTTAAATGACCGCCACCGCCCAACTCTTCCATAACGACCTGTACATTTAATTCACCTAATGAGCGGGCGCTAATACCAATTTTTCCATCATCACGTCTTGCGACCACGAATGAAGCGGAAATACCTTGCATCGTCAGTAGAATATCGGCTGTCTGCGCGATCAGTACAGAGCTGTGTACGACTTCATCCTGTCCTCTCGCAATTGCAATATCACCATTGCCCACAAATTCTACGGTCTCAATTAGTTTTGAACGTTCAATATATGTCGAAATATCTTCTTTCAACAAACGCTGTACTAGCACGGTATCTGCGCCATTCGTTCGCAAATAGGAAGCGGCTTCGAATGTACGAGAACCTGTCCTGAGTGTAAAGCTTTTCGTGTCCACTACGATACCTGCTAGCATCGCCGTTGATTCCAGCATGGTCAACTTCTCATTCTTTGGCTGATACTCCAGCAATTCTGTCACCAGTTCCGCTGTAGAAGATGCATATGGTTCCATATATACGAGCACAGTATTATTAATAAACTCTTCTCCTCGTCTGTGATGGTCAATTAACACAACCTTGGGTGCCTTGTCCAGTACGCGCTCATCTATAACCATACTCGGCTTATGCGTATCAACAATCACGACCAATGAACGTTCAGTCATTAACTCCAGTGCTTCTTCAGGCATCAGCATGTGATCATATAATATTTCATCTTGCTGCACCTCATCCATCAGACGGCTGACACTAGCGTCGAGCTGATCAAAGTTAACGACAACATAGCCTTCAACGCCATTCATCCTTGCCATTTTACGTACGCCAATCGACGCGCCAATCGCATCCATGTCGGGCATTTTATGACCCATGACAAACACGCGGTCACTATCTTGAATTAAATCACGAAGCGCGTGTGAAATGACTCGTGCACGCACCCGTGTACGTTTTTCAACGGGATTTGTCTTACCACCATAGAATTTCAGCTTCCCATCATGGTGTTTGATTGCTACCTGATCACCGCCACGTCCGAGAACTAAGTCCAAGCTCGACTGTGCCAGCTCACCAAGCTCTGTAAGCGACGTAGTACCTGTCCCTACCCCAATACTCAATGTAAGTGATACGCTATGTTTAGATGTGTTCTCGCGAATCGTATCGAGCAATGCAAATTTAGTCTTTTCTAATAGTGCTAGTGTACCTTCATTGAAAACGGCCAAGAAGCGCTCAGAAGATATTCGTTTCACGAAGATCCCATACTCATCTGCCCATTGATTAACCAATGAAGTCACAACGGAGTTCATCTGGCTTCTCGTCTGATCGTCCATTGTCTGGGACAGTTCATCGTAGTTATCGACCAATAAAATACCGATTGTCGTTCGATCAGCATAATAAAGAGATTGCATCTTCATACGTTCTGTTACGTCAAATAGATAGATCAATTTCTCTTCCGGTTTATAGTACACGCGGTACGAGCGATCATTCAATACGATGACATCTTGCTCACTGTCTTCTCTAATTACTTGACGAAATGTTTCATTTATTTCGTAGAGCTGTGACCCGATCCATGTC
This sequence comes from Sporosarcina ureae, assembly GCF_002082015.1. Classification (GTDB taxonomy): domain Bacteria; phylum Bacillota; class Bacilli; order Bacillales_A; family Planococcaceae; genus Sporosarcina; species Sporosarcina ureae_A. Next base: position 1,937,545 of record NZ_CP015109.1, read on the forward strand.
TTGTCGGGATAAATAGAGTTTATAAATGGATTGACCCATTCAATTAATTGCTTTTCATTCAGCAAGATAATCCCAATGGGTAATTCCAGTAACGCTTCTTCTCCTACCCTTTTCATTCGGTAAGATAAGGTTTCAATATACTTCTGTGTTTCCAAGTAGTTATCATTCTCTACTTTCCAAGCAATACCTAACGCAGCCGCATAAGCGACGGCAAAAAGCAGCCCAACCCAAAAGTTCAATAGCATTAGTAGTACGGAACCTACTGCTCCAAGTAGGGACAAGAATGCCAATGGAATCCGGATCTTTCGTTTTTTATAAAATAAATTCAATGTCTCATCTCCTACGCTCTCTTGTCTTTATCTATCCATGTACGAATGTTAATGGCGATATCCAAAACACCCAGCATGACGGTGAAGGGACTGAGGAACATGGCGAATAATGTAGCTAGCACGTTGACGATCACGGGAAGCTTCATCTTGCGCAATGCATAGTAAATTAACGCCAAACCTTGTAAGAAGAATAAGAATCTAAAGATGAGAATGGCATTTGCCTCCATTAGATAGAACGTCGTTCCCTGTTCTGGCTGCGATAAAATAGAAATCAACAGCAACGCCAGATAGGCTACTACCGTCGCAAACGGAAGACGCATAGTAAGGAAGGAAGCAAACTTAGGAACTTCAAAACGCAAACGTGTTGCAACCGCCAAAATGGGCATAACAAACAGGTAGGCTGTTACAAAAACAGATAAGATGAACAGGGAAGGCACAATGGTTTGGTAATACGTAAATGCCTCTGCCACGGTTCGTTCTATTTCCTTCGTTGAATTTCCCATACCTGATAAAATCACAAGTGCTTCTTGCTGTATAGCAGAAAATTGTTGCATCAACTGTTCAATCGGGTTCATTTTCATGAACCACACAGTACCAAGATACAATAGACTTAATGAAATGAGCAATGTGACGCCGGTCGCCATGTATACATAAAGTTTCGTCTTGCCAGTTCGCACAGTATCACCAATAACGAATCCAACTGCACTCAATACAACCGCTGCAGGAATGGATAGCAAACCGCCAATCAATAATGTGATAAGCCATGTACACATCGCAACCATCAATGTAGAGATCCGGTCATAACGCAAACGATAAATTGTAATGGGTAGTGGAACGAGTAACAATGTCAATAAGCCGAGTAATGGTACATACAAAGTCATTGCCAGTAAGATGGCGAAGAGTGCTACCATCATCGCACCGTACGTAATTCTACTTGCTTGATCTTGCATATCTACGCCTCAATTCATTCACTGCTTCTTTTGCCGCCTATCGTTAAGTAGGAGACAAAGTGGTATATTCCTTAATTCATATAAAGCTACAATCATCCTTCTAATTGTATCATGATTCGACGTGAAATCAAAAATACAGGCAGTTACAATTACAGTAAATTGGGTAGGCAACAAGCCCACATACAACAAGTTTTCGATACAAATAAAAAACCGCCACTGACTGAGTAATTCAGTCAGTGGCGGTTTATATATTACCGCTCTTCAGATACGAACGGAAGAAGTGCCATGATGCGTGCACGTTTGATTGCAACCGTCAATTTACGTTGGTATTTAGCGCTTGTACCCGTAACTCGACGAGGCAACATCTTTCCGCGCTCAGAGATAAACTTCTTCAACAAATCTACATCTTTATAGTCGATGTGTGTAATGTGGTTAGAAGTAAAATAGCAAACCTTACGGCGTTTGCGACCTCCACGACGTGGTGCCATAATTGTTGTCCTCCTTCCTATTTATGTATCGAGTGAACCGTTCTATCAGAATGGCAAGTCGTCATCTGTTACTTCAATCGGACCGCCGCCTGGCTGGAATGGATCATTATCGACACGTGTCATATTTTGCTGATTCGGTTGGTAGGATTGCTGGTTATTGTATCCTTGTCCTTGGTTTTGAGAAGGTGCATTATAAGAAGGTGCTCCACCACCATACGATGGTGATTGCTGACGTTCTGTATTAGCACTTCTTGGTTCCAGGAATTGAGTACTATCCGCAACAACTTCTGTCGTGTAAACACGCTTACCGTCTTGGCCTTCGAAACTGCCCGTCTGTATACGACCATCTACTCCGGCTAGACTTCCTTTTCGTAAGTAATTCGCGATATTCTCAGCCTGTTTACGCCAAGCTACACACGTGATGAAATCCGCTTCCCGTTCTCCCTGGGCATTCGCGAACGCGCGGTTCACTGCCAGTGTAAAACGTGTAACAGCAATTCCAGTCTGTGTATATTTCAGCTCAGGATCTTTTGTTAATCGGCCAACTAAAACGACACGGTTTATCATTCAGAATCAAACCTCCCTCATCATAGATTTAATAAGTTTTATATCAGATTACGCATCTAAACGAATTGTCATATGACGAATGATACCTTCGTTGATGTTCGCTAGACGTGTAAATTCATCGATTGCTTCAGCACCAGCGTTAGCAGTTACTAATTGGTAGTAACCTTCACGTAAGTCGTCGATTTCGTAAGCAAGACGACGCTTGCCCCACTCTTTCGACTCGATGATTTCCGCTCCGTTTGAAGTTAAGACAGTATCAAAGCGTTCAATCAACGCTTTTTTCGCGTCCTCTTCAAGAGTTGGGCGCATAATGTACATAATTTCGTACTTTCTCATCAATAGTCACCTCCTTATGGACTTGGGCCCTACTTTTACAAGTGGGCAAGGAGTAAGTAAATTTAATATTACTCACATCAGTACATACTATCACAACATAATTGGAATATCAACCTTCAATATACTATACTGAATGAATTAAGGAGTGATCCCACATGGAAGAACAACAGCCTGTAATCGTAGAGCTAGATTTACAGAAAATAGCGAAGCAAAGTCTATGACTTACCTTCTTACCGCTCATAGTACTTTTGATAATTCGTAGTCTGTTACAAGGCGGCCTACATCTGTCATTTTCGGTGTGGTATGTTGTCTATGCTTTGGTTGGATATATTTTACTGATTGTTATACATGAGTTTTTTCACTTGCTTGGTTTCCGTATTTTTTGCCATGTTCCGTGGAAGAACGTGGCGTATGGCGTCAATTTAAAGATGGGTGTTGCGTATGCTACCGCAGATCAATTGATGGACAATAAAGGTATTCGCAAAGCATTGTTGCTACCCTTTTGGATGACGGGTGTGTTGCCCGCTGTCCTTGCATTGTATTTTAATGACGGTGTGCTGTTGCTGTTAGGCGCTATGCTGATTGGCGGAGCGGCTGGGGATTTTGCTATGTATAAGGAGTTAAAGAAGTTTCCGGATCATGCCATGGTGAAGGATGATCCCGAGTTGCCGAAGTTGTATGTTTATCCTGTTGAATGAAGTCTAGAAGCTAGCGATTGTGTTGGGTGGGAATTTGCGATTAAATATAGAACGCAAATTTGATGATCGTTCATACGCAATCCCCTCGTACTCACCAATTATAATGATCTACTACATCTCTACGTGGATCTTGTCTCAACTAACTTCAAAATAAGAAAAGACTGATTCTCTCGAGGAGAATCAGTCTTTTCGAATTATACGTTGAAACGGAATAGCATGACGTCGCCGTCTTTAACGATGTATTCTTTACCTTCCAAACGCACTTTGCCGGCTTCTTTTGCCGCTGTCATGGAACCCTGTTCGACCAAGTCATCGTATGCTACCGTCTCTGCACGGATGAATCCGCGTTCGAAGTCGGTATGGATTACTCCAGCACATTGTGGTGCCTTCATACCTTTGCGGAACGTCCATGCACGAACCTCTTGGACGCCTGCTGTGAAGTATGTAGCAAATCCAAGTAAATTGTACGTTGCTTTAATCAGCTGATCCAAACCGGACTCTTTAATGCCCAGCTCCTCAAGGAACATTTCTTTCTCCTCATCTTCAAGCTCAGCCATCTCTTCTTCAATCTTCGCACAAACTACAATTACTTCTGCATTGTCCTTCTCTGCGAAATCACGAACTTGTTGTACGTAGGGGTTATTATCTGCATCTGCAATTTCATCTTCTGAAACATTTGCTACATATAACATTGGCTTGATTGTCAGTAAGTGCATACCTTTGACGACTTGAAGCTCATCATCTGTCAATTCAACGGAACGTGCTGCCATTGCATTTTCAAATGCATCACGTAATTTTAGTAGAACAGGCTCTTCCACCATAGCTTCCTTGTCTTTTTGTTTCGCCATTTTGGAAACGCGTGCTAAGCGCTTATCTACGCTTTCCATATCCGCGAGAATCAATTCTAGATTAATGACTTCAATATCATCTATTGGACTTACTTTTCCTGCTACATGCGTGATGTTTTCGTCCTCGAAACAACGAACTACCTGACAAATTGCATCTACTTCGCGAATATGTGAAAGGAATTTGTTCCCGAGTCCTTCACCTTTACTTGCCCCTTCAACGATTCCTGCAATATCCGTAAATTCAAATGCAGTAGGTACCGTCTTCTTCGGTGTGACAAGCTCAGTCAATTTATCTAAGCGCTCATCTGGCACCTCAACAATTCCTACGTTCGGATCAATTGTACAGAACGGATAGTTCGCCGCCTCTGCTCCTGCTTTTGTTATTGCATTAAATAAAGTGGATTTCCCCACGTTAGGAAGACCTACAATCCCAGCTGTTAACGCCATTATTCCCACACCTTTCTTATCTATCCAAAGCTTACATTATTCGTTAGTCAACCACTTCATTATAAGGACTACACAGTAGATTGTCCATTTGTTCTCAAGACTCGTTCTTCAGTAGAACCTTTTTCATCTTCTTAGCAAACTCATTGCGCGGAATCATGACACTATGCCCACAGCCTTCACATTTAATTCGAATATCTGCGCCCATTCGTATGATTTTCCAAGCATTTGTGCCGCAAGGGTGCTGTTTTTTCATCTCCACTACGTCATGCAAGTTAAACTCTTTGTCCGCCATCCTGTGAATCTCCTTCCTTATGTTCTTCACGTATTACCATTCGTGGGTAAGGCATTTCGATCCCATTCAAATCCATGAATTTCTTTAAATCCTGTCGAAGTTTACGACCTACATTAAAATTAGCAACCGGTTCCGTTTCAGCGGCAATACGTAGCAAGATTCTTGACGGTTCTATACTTTGTACGCCCAACACTTCAGGTATTCCAATAACTTCTGAATAACGTTCTTTTGGTAACTTTCTAAGGAATTCCTTGATTAATTCCTCTGCGTGATCAATATCCGTTTCATACGATAACGCGAGATCAAGTAAAACCATAGAATTCGTAACAGAGTAATTGACAACCTCACCTATTTGACCGTTAGGCACTGTATATAACTCGCCACCATATAATGCAATTTTCGTCGTGCGAAGCCCGATTTCCATGACGGTTCCTTCACCTGAATTAATACGCACATAATCGCCAACACCAAACTGATCTTCGAAAATGATGAAAAATCCAGATATAACGTCCTTCACTAAACTCTGAGCACCGAAACCGACAGCAAGACCTAGCACACCTGCACCTGCAAGAAGGCCTTTTACGTCTATTGAAAACTCCGTCAAAACAGCCAATATTGCGGAGAAATAGACAATGTATTTCAATGCATTTTCTAATAGCTTAATCATAGTTCTCTCACGTCGTTCTGTTTTACGCATCGGACTTTTCAACTTAATAGCAAAAAATCGGCGAATCAACGTTTGCCCGATTTTGACGACGATACCTGCTACGGCAATAATTAATATGATGCGAATAGCAAAGAACCCAGTGCTAAGCCAAAAATCCACGTCAAATAGAGTGTCTTTTACTTGTTGAATTGCTTTTTCTAGACCTTTTAGGTTTTCTTTCACTTCTTCTTTTGTAGCAGAAGTTGATGCCATGGAAAGAAATCCTCCTTTCGTATAAACCCTTACCCCTCAGGACATACTGCACAACAATACGTGCACAGAATATACTTTAGCGTAAATATATCACAAAGGACTGGTGTCACCTATGTATACAGCTGAACCCTCTTCTTATCATTACCGTATTTCCAGTAAAGAAACCGGTGTTGTGTGGAAATTAAGTTCTTATTTTATGCAACATATTCCGTTTAAACAACAACCCATTATTTTTTATTGCATCGGAACCGATCGTTCTACTGGTGACTCACTCGGGCCTTTGACAGGCTCCTACTTATCGGAACTAAGTCTATTTCCTTATACAGTAGTCGGCACGTTACAAGACCCGCTACACGCCTTAAATCTACAGCAACGTATGGAGCTCACAAAGTCATTATATCCTGATGCATTTGTAGTGGCGATCGATGCCTGCCTAAGTAAGAAGGATGCAGTTGGTGACCTATTGTTTCATAGCGGTCCCATTGCACCAGGGAAAGCAGTAGGTAAAGAACTCCCCTTGGTTGGTGATGTATCTGTCAAAGGAATCGTCAATGTTGGTGGTTTCATGGAGCAAGCTGTTTTACAAAGCACGCGTCTTCATCTGCCGTTTGAAATGAGTCGTATGATTGGCCGAGCTTTACAATTAGCACATCATCGTCAGCCTTCAAAAAGCATATACAATCGTTACGATGACCCCAACTACCGCAATACCTGGAATGAAATTAGCTACCCGAATTTTCGTCAAGCCGATTAAATTTAACCCAATTGCTGCAATCATTAAGCCGCCTGTAGCTGTCATTTCAGAAATGAATAACTGCATTAATTCGTCAGGGACAAATCGACTGAGGAAGGTGGCAAGAAAGGTTATACTCCCTTGATAAATTAATAGGGGAATCGCTGCAAATGCTACGCCAATACCTAATGCGGAACTGAAGATGATGGAAGTGAATCCATCTAATATTCCTTTCATTATTAAAACACTGTGATCATTACGTAGACCACTATCAATAGCCCCGATAATTGCCATGGACCCTACGCAAAAAAACAATGTGGCCGTGACGAACCCTTGTGCAATTCCCGGCCCTTCTTTTTTAGCTGGTAACTTTCTTTCAATCCATTGCCCTAATTGATTAACCTTTTGATCGAGATCGATCCATTCACCGAGGATTGCGCCTACCACGATACTAAGAATAACAATGACAATTTGTGTTGTTTCAAACGTCATTTGCAAACCAATTGCTACTACAGCCATTCCAATTCCATACATGATGGTTTCTTTCATTCGTTCCGGTATCCCATATAAAAACCTTCCGATTAACGTACCGATTATAATCGTCAGTACGTTAAACAGTGAACCAAATAATATCATGTAGTCACGTCCATGTTCTTTTCAAGAATAAAACCTACTTTGCAATGAAAGCAAAATAGGTTTGTGTATCATCACTCAGCGTTCAATAATTCAAGGATACGTTCAAAGTCTTCGTCCGAGTGAAACTCGATTTCTATTTTACCTTTTTTCTTCGTTTTCTTGATCGTTACGTTTGTACCGAATTGTTCACGCAGTGTGTTTTCCTGTGCTTCAATAAAAATATCCTTTTTCTTTTCCTTCTTTGTTTCACGTGGAACATCTTCATTTAAATTTTGAACTAGTTTCTCTAACTGACGAACATTTAACCCTTCTGTTTTGGTCTTTTCGGCAACAGATAAAATCTGTTCTTTTTTACGCAAACCGAGTAGTGTACGACCATGTCCCATTGAAAGTATTCCGTGGGAAATGTCTTTCAACACTTTTTCTGGTAATGTGAGTAAACGAATGTGGTTGGCGATGTGCGGTCTACTCTTACCTAATCTAAAGGCAAGTTGCTCTTGTGTTAGCTTTAGACTTTCCATTAAGTTTTGGTATGCCTCTGCAACTTCAATAGGAGATAAGTCTTCACGCTGCAAGTTTTCTAGAATAGCCATTTCCATTGATTGTTCATCTGTTAAGTCACGTACAACTGCCGGAATTTCCTTTTTGCCTGCCAATTCGGAAGCACGAAATCTTCTTTCCCCTACAACAATTTCATATTGAGTACCTACACTTCGTACAATAATGGGTTGCAGAACGCCGTGTTCCTTAATTGATTCGCTTAATTCATTCAATGACACTTCATCAAATTCTTTACGTGGCTGATATGGATTGACTTTAATGCTTTTCAGACGTATAAGCTCTACCTTTTCCAATGTTTCACGAGGAAATAATGCATTCAGACCTTTACCTAGACCTTTACTCATTCTCCACCACTTCCTTTGCCAGCTCTGAATACACTTCCGCACCTTTTGATCGTGGATCATATAATATAATCGGTTTTCCATGACTCGGTGCTTCACTTAAACGAACGTTACGTGGAATAATTGTTTTATACACTTTATCTTGGAAGTATTTCTTTACTTCTTCAATAACTTGAATACCTAGATTGGTCCTGGCATCAAACATCGTCAATAATACGCCATCAATATAAAGTGCTTCATTCAAGTGTTTCTGGACTAGACGGATCGTACTGAGCAATTGACTAAGCCCTTCAAGCGCATAGTATTCACACTGTACAGGAATAATAATCGAATCGGAAGCCGTCAACGCATTTAACGTTAAAAGGCCAAGAGATGGAGGACAATCAATAATGACATAATCATAGTCATCTTTAATGTCTTGAATTGCATGTTTCATACGAACCTCACGTGATATCGTAGAGACGAGCTCAATTTCAGCTCCCGCAAGTGAAATAGTAGCAGGGACAATTTCAAGGTTTTCAATTTCCGTTGGTAGAATCACGTCACGTACTGGCACATCATCGATTAACATATTATAAATACAGTCTTGTACATCACCTTTGTTAACCCCGACTCCACTCGTTGCATTTCCTTGCGGATCAGAATCAATTAAGAGCACTTTTTTGCCTAAATGGGCAAGGCATGCACTTAAGTTTACAGAAGTCGTCGTTTTACCGACTCCGCCTTTTTGATTTGCTATAGCAATAATCTTACCCACTCTTGCACCTGCTTTCTTTCCTTTTTCATTTATCTTACTAGTATACCAAAGTTTTGCTGGTTGCTTCGTATGTTTGAATTGCCTGACAAGTAGACTGTTCTATGTGGTCTACTTCAGTTTATCATCTTCACTGTACGAACTCTATTGATATATAAGAAAACTCTTGCTAGTAAATCAGCAAGAGTTTCCATTCGTCACTTTTTACATATTTTTACCGTAAATGTGTAGAATTCTTCAGAATCCACTTCCTCGGATGCTACTTCAATGCCACTCTTTGCAATTAGTGCAAGAGATTCTCGCAACGTGTTCACTGCAATGCGAACATCCTTACTAACAGCTTTCTGTCGAGAACCACGTCTTCTTGCAGGCTGCACTTTCTCAACTGACTCTGTTGGATACATGATTTCTTTAATTCTAGCTTCCAGATCTTTGACGTTATATTGATTCATCTTAATTTCTTCCAGCACTTTCAGCTGAAGAGTAGGTTCCTTCAACGGCAATAGTGCACGGGCATGGCGTTCAGATATCTTTTTTTGCAAAATTGCTGTTTGAACAGGCTCAGGTAATTTCAACAATCGCATCTTATTCGCAATTGTAGACTGCCCTTTACCAAGCCGTTGTGCCAATGCTTCCTGTGTTAATTCATGTAGTTCTAGTAAACGTTCATAAGCATGTGCTTCTTCAATTGCTGTCAACTCTTCACGCTGCAAGTTCTCAATTAAAGCAATTGAGGCGGTCTCCTTATCATCCAAGTCCCGCACAATTGCCGGTACCTCTGTCCAACCAAGTTTACGCATGGCTCGAAATCTTCGTTCCCCTGCAATAATTTCGTATGTTCCATCATCTTTTGTTCGAATGACAATGGGTTGAATAACACCGTGTGTATGAATGGTCCTAGCTAGTTCTTCAATTTTTTCTTCATGAAAAATCGTCCGTGGCTGATATTGATTCGGTGTAATTGAATCAATTGCAATTTGTGCTACCTTCTCCAGATGATGAACTTTTACTTCTTCTATCGTAGTCATCTTTTCTCCCCCACCAAAAAAACGCGAAAAAGTACTTTTCAACCTCTGCACCACCTTTTCGAAACTATTCCCTTTTTTCTCTTCTATACATTTGTTTCACGTGAAACATTTCCCACAATTAGTTTGCTGTGATCGGTGTTTTATTAGGTACGCCTGGTTTTCTTGGGTATTTCTTAGGTGTCTGCTTTTTCTTTTCAAATACAAATATGTGCCGTTCACTGTGTTCTTCCGGTAATACGAATTCATGTTCATTCTGTAAAACTGCCCCTAGTAGTTTTACAGCACGGGCTGCATCTTTCATTTCTTCAGATGCGGCTGCACCTTTCATAGAAACAAAAAGCCCTCCCTGTTTGGCAAGCGGAATACAAAGTTCCGACAATACCGATAACCTTGCTACCGCGCGTGCAGTCACTACATCAAACTGTTCACGGTACTTCGGATTACGACCAAATTCTTCAGCCCTAGCATGAACGAATGCCACATTTTCAAGCTTTAATTCACCAGCCAAGTGATTTAAAAACGTAATACGTTTATTCAGTGAATCTACAATCGTCACATGGAGGTGCGGATAGATGATCTTCAACGGGATGCTTGGAAAACCAGCTCCAGCCCCAACATCACAAACAGATTCATACTTGTTGAAGTCTACGTAAAATGCACTTGTAATGGAATCGTAGAAATGTTTTAGGTATACGGAAGGTGCATCCGTAATTGCCGTCAAGTTCATCTTTTCATTCCACTCGACGAGTACTTCAAAATAGCGTTTGAACTGTTGCTTCTGTGCATCAGACAACTCAAAGCCTTTTTCTAGTAGAGCTTCGTAAAACTGTTCTTCCGTCATATTCTCATTCCTTTTCAAAAAGACTGACGCTGCTAAGCGCCAGTCATAGACTCAACCGGATACTTTCGCAATTTTTCCTTGTTCAATATAGACAAGCAAGATAGAGATATCTGCTGGATTGACACCAGAAATACGTGATGCCTGTGCAATCGACAATGGTTGGACTTCTTTAAGATTTGCTTTTGCTTCTTTCGCAATACCTGAAATCGCATCATAATCAATGTTTTCTGGAATCCGCTTATTCTCCATCTTTTTCATTCTTGCTACTTGCTGCATGGATTTTTCGATGTATCCTTCATACTTAATGAAAATCTCTACTTGTTCCGCCACTTCTTCGTTAATTTCTTCAAGAGGTGGAACAACTTTACGCAGTTCGCTATACTTCATTTCCGGCCGCTTTAGTAAATCAGCCGCCTTCATCGGCTCACGAAGTGCTGTTCCACCGACTTCAGCGATAATTGCCTGGATCTCTTCAGTCGGTTTCACAGTAACCTTGCGTAAATGATCAATCTCCGCATCGATTTGTGCTTTCTTCGCCAAAAATTTCGTGTGGCGCTCTTCACTAATCATTCCGTTTTGATAACCAATTTCAGTTAAACGCATATCGGCATTATCATGACGAAGTAAGAGACGATACTCTGCTCGCGACGTCAATAGACGATATGGCTCGCTCGTACCTTTAGTGACCAGGTCATCGATGAGTACACCGATATACGCATCACTGCGCCCTAGAACGACCTCTTCTTTGCCAAGTACGTTGCATGCCGCATTGATCCCTGCCATCAATCCTTGTGCTGCGGCTTCTTCATATCCCGAAGTTCCGTTGATTTGACCAGCCGTGTACAAGTTTTTGATTTTTTTCGTTTCTAGCGTCGGCCAGAGTTGTGTAGCGATTATAGAATCGTATTCAATTGCATAGCCAGCACGCATCATTTCAGCCTTCTCAAGTCCCGGTACGCTCGCAATCAAGCGATGCTGTATATGTTCGGGTAGACTTGTTGACAACCCTTGCACATATACTTCCCTCGTATTGCGGCCTTCAGGCTCGAGGAATATCTGATGACGTGACTTGTCCGCAAAACGAACAATTTTATCTTCAATGGACGGACAATAACTTGGTCCTTTTCCTTTAATCACGCCCGAGTACATTGGAGATAAATGAAGATTTTCATTGATGATTTCATGTGTTTCCGGAGTTGTGTACGTTAACCAACATGGCAACTGATCCATAATAAACTCCGTTGTTTCATAACTGAAAGAACGCGGTACGTCGTCTCCTGGCTGAATCTCTGTTTTACTGTAATCGATCGTATTGCTGTTGATTCGTGGTGGTGTTCCAGTTTTGAATCGAACCGTCTGTAAACCGAGTTCCTGCAAATGTTCTGCTAGTTTGATGGACGGCATTTGGTTATTCGGTCCACTAGAGTATTTCAGATCTCCAATGATCACTTCTCCGCGTAAAAATGTACCTGTTGTAATAATGACAGTCTTCGCACGGAAAATTGCACCGATTTGCGTCACTACGCCCTTTATTTCGTCGTCTTCTACGATCAACCGCTCGACAACCCCCTGGCGAAGTGTCAAATTCGGCTCTTCTTCTAATATCCGCTTCATTTCTTGCTGATATAGTACTTTATCCGCCTGTGCACGCAAAGCACGCACTGCCGGACCCTTTCCTGTGTTTAATAAACGCATTTGAATATGCGTTTTGTCTATGACCTTTGCCATCACACCGCCAAGTGCGTCTATTTCCCGCACTACGATACCTTTTGCAGGTCCTCCTAATGAAGGATTACACGGCATGAATGCAATCATGTCTAAATTCATTGTTAAAACTAATGTCGATGCGCCCATCTTGGCTGTTGCGTAGGCTGCTTCTGCGCCTGCATGTCCAGCTCCAATGACGATACAATCGAACGTGCCTGCTTCAAATTGTGGCATGTTCGTTCATCCTTCCTATTTATAAAATCATTATTTTCCGAGGCAGAACTTTGAGAACAACTCTTTAATTAAACTATCTTGAACGGTATCTCCGACAATTTCGCCGAGAATCTCCCATGTACGTGTAACATCTATTTGAATCATGTCGACAGGAACTCCTGCTTGCGCTGCTTGTACCGCGTCATCAATCGTATTGCGTGCTTGTTTCAGTAACGCGATATGACGAGCATTGGATACATACGTCAGGTCATTTGATTCCAATGAACCTTTGAAAAACAGTGCGGCGATCGCCTCTTCCAACTCAGTTATACCTTTCTCTTGAAGGATGGAAGTAGTAATTACACGATCTCTTCCCGCCACCTCATAGACTCTCTCCAGATCAATCTTTGCTGGTAAATCTGTTTTGTTGACGATGACCAACATATCCATATCGGCAACAACTTCGAATAACCGCTCATCTTCATCCGTCAGCTCTTCAGAACTATTCACCATCAATAGAATGAGATCCGCTTCTTTTAGTACTTTCCTTGAACGTTCTACACCAATCCGCTCGACAATATCTTCCGTCTCCCGGATTCCTGCAGTATCGACAAGACGCAAAGGAACACCGCGAACGTTCACATACTCTTCTATAATATCACGGGTCGTGCCCGCGACATCAGTGACAATCGCTTTATTTTCTTGCACTAGGCTATTCAGCAACGATGACTTTCCTACGTTCGGGCGTCCTACAATTACGGTAGACAGTCCTTCACGCAAGATCTTTCCTTGCGATGATGTACGCAATAACTCATCAATCTCGTCCATTACCCATGTTCCTTTTTCTATCATCAAAGGAATTGTCACTTCTTCTACGTCATCGTACTCTGGATAATCTATATTAACTTCTACTTGTGCAAGTGTTTCGAGTAGTGCCTGTCGCAATTCACCAATCAAGTGGGATAGTTTCCCCTCCATCTGATTGAGTGCAACGTCCATCGCTTTATCTGTTTTGGCCCTAATCAAATCCATAACGGCTTCGGCCTGAGATAAATCAATACGGCCATTTAGAAATGCTCGTTTGGTAAACTCGCCGGGTTCTGCTAATCTAGCCCCCTCTGTCAATACCAATTGAAGTACTCGATTGACCGAAGTGATACCTCCGTGACAGTTGATCTCCACTATGTCTTCGCGCGTAAAAGTCTTTGGCGCTTTCATGATCGACACCATAACTTCCTCCACTAACTCTTCAGTGACGGGGTCATGTAAATGTCCATAATGAATTGTGTGCGACGGCTGTTCGCAGAGTGGCTTGGCTGCTGGTGACTGGAATATACGGTCTGCAATCTTCCATGCGTCATCGCCGCTCAGACGAACAATGGCAATCGCTCCTTCTCCCATGGGAGTGGAAATGGCGGCTATTGTATCAAAATGCAAGTTTTTCACCTTCCTGGCTTTGTTGTGCACATGTGCATATCTTTTATAGCGAATACTACTTTCTAACAACCTATATTATCATAAATCGTCGGAATCTCCTAACGCGCAAATTTAAAACGTGTGGGTAATTTCAGGAATTTTGGACCAAGCGTCACGGTAATTTATCATGTGCTAGCAGTCGACAAAGAACACTGTCGTTTCAAGTTTTCTAGTGTAGAAAGTTTCTTAAATAAATATGTGGGGTGGAAAAAATGTGTGCGAAAGTGAGAGTGGTTTTGAGGTAGTGATCTGAAGTGCCATGACGTGCCCTTAGCAGCCCCGCTCAAGCTCATACAATTCCTTCTTTTTGGAGAATCCTGCCCTAGGTGAACGCCTGTACTAAGGATCTGCGGTGAGCATTAACATGTAAGATATTCTATCAGCGAAGGAAACATCTCAATTTACGTCTAATGCAAGGCGTTCCTAATTGAAGATGCAACCTCCTCATCCCTTACATTTTATACGCATTAAAAACCCCATAGAAAACTCTACGGGGTTTAGTTTTATTCGATTCCTTTGATGACAATGTGTCGGTATGGGTCTTTTCCTTCCGAGAATGTCTCGATATCGAGTCTTAGGGATAATGCATTATGGATGACTTTTCTCTCGTAGGAAGGCATCGGCTCTAGTGCAACTTGACGTTTTGTCCGTACTGCACGATCCGCCATGCGATCTGCCAGTTGTTCGAGCGATTGCTCTCGACGCTCACGGTAATCTGCAACATCTATTCGAACAATTTTGAATTGCTTTGTCACCTTATTGGCTACGAGTTGTGCTAATTGCTGGATCGCATTGAGCGTTTGCCCTCTTCTACCTATTAAGAACGCTGCTTTTTCACTTTCAAGCTGGAAATTGATGTACTTCCCTTTTGTTTCATACGTAATATCTAAATCTTCGATACCCATTTCTTTTGCCATGTCTTCAATGTACTGTTTCGTTTCTTCAATAGCATCTTTTTCATTGTAGACTTTAGTTTCAGGTACTCTTTCACTTTCCTTTACATCCACAACACTTTCCGACTGCTCTTCTTTAATTTGAGGCTGTTGTACAACATCCGGTGCTTTAGTGACTGGAGATAATACTTCACTGTCATCTGTAATCGTCTGTGCCGGTTCAATTAATTCAGCGCTGACAAGTTTAGGGTCTGGCTCCGTTTTCTCTAAGACAGTTACAAGCACTTCTGCTTGCTTTACGCCAAAACCGAGAAAACCTTTTCTCCCACTATCCATTACTTGTACCTTTACTTGATCTTTTGTTACACCTAGGTCCACTAAAGCCGATTCAATTGCTAGCTCAACGGTTGCTGCCCTTTGTGTAAGTTGTTTCATTTCTTTTTCCCTCCTGTTTTCATCACTTCGACGTTTTTCGGCTTATCGAACGGCTTGTAGATGAAAATGTTTTGGAGCAGTGAAATGATATTTCCGACGATCCAGTATAAGGCAAGTGCTGCTGGTAAGAATGATCCGAATACCATAATCATAAATGGCATAATATACATCATCATTTTCATTTGTGGGTTATCCATTGCGGGTCCTGTACGAAGAACGGTTAATTGGAACAATCCAGCAATGACTGCAAATATAATACTTGGTGAACCAAGTGCAACACCTAGGAAGTTGCCTAACTCAATCGTTGGTGTAGCATTCATCCGGCTAATTGCGTGGTAGAAACCAATAAATACGGGCATTTGGATGATTACCGGTAGACATCCTGCAACTGGATTAATCTTTTCGTTGATCATAATCTGTTGCATTTCCTCTTGATACTTTTTCTGTGTGACAGCGTCTTTAGATTTATACTTTTCTTTCAACGCTTTAAGTGTTGGCTGAATTTCTTGCATACGCTTTGAACTTTTCGTTTGTTGAATAATTAATGGAAGCAATGCAGTACGAATGATGGCTGTAACGACGATAATTGCTAATCCATACGTACCTAACCATGATTTGAACTTCATAATCAATGTAACAAGTGGCCAAACAATATACTCGTTCCAAATTCCTGTACTTTCCGCTGTGATTGGCTTATTGAATTCCGAACAACCTGCCATGAATACAGCAACGACAACAAGTAATGAAAGGAACACTAATTTCTTTTTCAACATTTTTTCCCCCAAACAGTTGCAAGATCATTTCTATTTTTTTCAGTGTAACATGATGGCTTTGACCGTTCTATATCCAAGTAGAACTTTAATTTCACTTAAAGACTTTTGCAACTTTTAGAACATGTCGCAGATTTTTTTTGGCCGTATGGAAATCGAGCGTGGCTGCTTGATTCCTTGCGATAATAACATAATCTAGATCAGGTTTAACTTCATCTTTCATTTCTAAGAACGACTGGCGGATATAACGTTTAATCCTGTTACGCGTAACGGCATTACCGACCTTTTTGCTGACGGATAAGCCAATTCTAAACTCTTGCTGATCTTCCTTCTTATAGGTATAGACAATAAACTGTCGGTTGGCAAAAGACTTTCCCTTTTTAAACACCGTTTGAAACTCTTTGTTCTTTTTAATTCGCTGGCTTTTCTTCATAATAGCACCTGCTTTTATTTTCTACCGTCTTAAACTGCTGATCCACTATATAGAGGAAATCTACTAGCTATTTAAAATTGCTCTAACAGCTAAAAAAAAGACCACTGATGTCAGTGGCCTTATGCTGAAAGAACTTTTCTTCCTTTACGACGACGAGCTGCTAAAATTCTACGGCCGTTTTTCGAACTCATTCTTTGGCGGAAGCCGTGGACTTTAGCGCGTTTACGTTTATTTGGTTGGAATGTACGTTTCATTTCGTAAGACACCTCCTGCTTTGATTGTCTCTTTTTCCTACTATGACAGTCTTGAACAGTATAGCGATTCAGTAAAGAAATGTCAATGCTTTTCTATTCCTTCTCTTGGGATCTACTCACAACGACTTTCATTTCCACAGGTTACTTATCCACAACAGTAGAAGATTATGCTCTGGATGAAATGTTGACGTCTAAATTTGTGGATTTTTTTATCCGGCATTTGTCGACAAGTTTTTCACATATTCAGTCCTGTGGATAACCAGTTTATGCACAGTTAATGGGATTGTGCATAAATCATCAGACTCCTTGTCAATATTCAGTTTCCCTGTTACAATTAAAAAGCTTTTGTTGTGTATATAATTTATAGCTAAAATCTTATCCACATATGTGAATACAGTGTGGATAGTTTTTTCAACACGTTTCGATAATTTCTATCCACAGCCTTGGATACTGTGCATAAGTGTATTCGGGGCTTTTTAATATTTTATTGTAAAGGAGGCACACGATTGGAAAATCTATCGAGTTTATGGGAGCAAGTATTAATGAATATCGAAGCTAGGGTTTCCAAACCCAGTTTTGAAACGTGGTTAAAGTCAACAAAGCTATTAACGTACGAAGCTGAACATGCAACTATTTCCGTTCCGAATTCATTCGCTAAAGACTGGCTTGAGACACATTACGTCCATTTAATCACGGGAATCTTATCCGAACTGACTGGTGAAGATCGAATCGTTGAATTTATAGTTCCGCAAGATCTAGCAGAGAACGATATTAAATTACCAAAATCACAGCCGAAACCAGTAGAGAAAGCACCCATGATCAACTCAGCGGGTATGCTAAATCCAAAGTATACCTTTGATACATTCGTCATTGGATCAGGAAATCGCTTTGCCCATGCTGCTTCACTGGCAGTGGCTGAAGCGCCCGCGAAAGCCTATAATCCGCTCTTTATATATGGTGGTGTCGGATTAGGAAAGACACACTTAATGCATGCAATCGGTCATTATGTGCTGGAGCAAAACCCTGCGTTAAAGGTAGTCTATTTATCGTCTGAAAAATTTACGAATGAGTTCATCAACTCTATACGAGACAATAAAGCCGGTGATTTTAGGGATCGTTACCGCAACGTAGATATTCTGTTAATTGATGATATTCAATTCCTAGCTGGAAAAGAACAAACACAAGAAGAATTCTTCCATACGTTTAATACGTTGCATGAAGAATCAAAGCAAATTATTATTTCCAGTGACCGTCCTCCAAAAGAAATCCCCACACTGGAAGACCGTTTACGTTCTCGCTTTGAATGGGGATTGATCACGGACATAGCTCCTCCTGACTTAGAAACAAGAATTGCGATTTTACGTAAAAAGGCGAAGGCAGACGGTCTAGTCGACATTTCAAATGATGTCATGTTGTACATTGCAAATCAGATTGATACCAATATTAGAGAGCTCGAGGGCGCATTAATCCGCGTCGTTGCCTACTCTTCATTGGTAAATGCTGATGTAACAACTGACTTGGCAGCTGAAGCATTAAAGGATATTATTCCAAATTCCCGTCCACGGATTATATCCATTCTGGACATCCAAAAGGCAGTCGGTGAGCACTTCAATATCCGATTAGAAGACTTTGTAGCAAAAAAACGGACACGGGCTATTGCATTTCCACGTCAAGTTGCGATGTATCTATCGAGAGAGCTAACAGACTCCTCACTGCCGAAAATTGGTTCGGAGTTCGGTGGTCGAGATCATTCAACTGTTATACACGCACATGAGAAGATTTCTAAACAGCTCGATGAAGACAAAGCATTGCTACAAGATGTGCAAGATATAAAAAAGGTTTTAGGTAGAGCATGATGGTCTGTGGATAACTGTGGACAAGTAATGCAGGGTCGTCCACTTATTATGCACATGTGGGAAACTATGATTCTCATACATTCAAAAGGCTTTTCCACATATCCACAGGCCCTACTACTATTACTACTATATTTAATTACTTAATTATTATTATATAAGCGAGGTATCTATATGCAGTTTGAAATTATGAGAGACAGATTATTGGATGGATTGAGCGATGTGGTAAAAGCGATCAGTTCAAAAGTAACGACACCTATTTTGACTGGTATCAAATTAGAGATTACTGAAAAGGGGTTAACGATGACTGGAAGTGATTCAGATATAACGATATCCACTTTCATTCCAGTAGAAGAAGATGGTACTCAAATTATTCAAACGATCCAACCAGGTACATTGGTGTTACAAGCAAAAGTATTCAACGAAATCATTCGCAAGCTTCCAACAAATGAAGTCATGATTGAGTTACGTGACGGAATGAAAACGCATATTCGTTCTGGACAGTCTGAATTTCATATTATTGCCCAAAGTGCTGATGAATATCCCATTTTACCGGATGTAAAAGATGCAGAGCGCTTTGAAATGCCTGCAGACTTGATGAAATCGCTGATCAGAGAAACTGTATTTGCAGTATCCCAACAAGAGACACGCCCAGTATTGACAGGTGTTCAATGGATTATGAAAGAACATGAGCTGTATTGTATCGCAACGGATAGTCACCGATTGGCTAGACGTATTGTGACACCCGAGATTCAAGCAAACTCACCATTCAATGCGGTAATCCCAGGTAAAAGTCTTCAGGAACTAAGTAAAATATTGCCGGATGACACTACAGCTGTAGAAATTTTTATTGCGAATCAGCAAGTATTATTCAAGCTTCACAACGTCTTGTTCTATTCAAGACTACTCGAAGGTAATTACCCTGATACGTCTCGTCTGATCCCGACTGAATACAAAACGTCCATCACAATTAATGGACGTAATTTGTTACAGGCAATTGATCGTGCGTCTTTATTAGCTCGTGAAGATCGGAACAATATCGTGCATTTCTCGACAGATGGTAGTCCACATGTGCAAATCTCTTCTAACTCACCGGATGTCGGAAATGTAGAGGAATTGGTAGAAGCTGTGGATATTGAAGGAGAGCCATTGAAAATTTCTTTTAGTGCGAAATATATGATGGATGCCTTGAAAGCAATCGATGGCCAAGATTTAAAGATTCACTTCACTGGCAGCATGCGCCCGTTCATCTTGAAGTCCATTGACAGCGAAGCCATTCTACAACTAATTTTGCCGGTACGAACATTTTAATTTGTAACGAATGAAAATATCTTGTAATCAGGTAGTCAACATGTTGGCTACCTTTTTACTTATTGAGAAAAGTTAGGTAAACTAGAGGGACAGAATACTTTGTGAGGGATTGAATACAAATGGAAACCGTACAGTTTAATTCAGAATATATTACGCTAGGTCAATTATTAAAAATGACGAACGTTATTAGCTCAGGCGGAATGGCTAAATGGTTTTTAGGCGAAAACGTTGTCTACGTGAATGGCGAGCCCGAACAACGACGTGGTAAGAAATTATATGACGGAGATGTAGTTAATATCCCGGGTGCAGGAAAATTCAAACTGTCAGCGGATGAATCTGGACAGCCGGATGCATATTGATCGACTTAAATTAACGAACTATCGAAGTTATGAGTCTCTGGAATTAAATTTCTCACCCACAATGAATGTATTGATCGGTGAAAATGCACAAGGGAAAACCAATATCATGGAGGCTATTTACGTATTAGCAATGGCAAAATCTCATCGTACATCAAATGATCGAGAACTTATACGTTGGGAACAAGAGTGTGGTAAAATAGAAGGGGATGTCCAACGTAAATTTGGATATATGCCAATGGAGCTGACAATTTCTAAAAAGGGAAAAAAAGCTAGAGTCAATCATTTGGAACAAAACCGTTTGAGTATGTATGTTGGCCAAATGAATGTAGTCATGTTTGCGCCTGAAGATTTGAATATCGTAAAAGGCAGCCCACAGCTGCGCAGGCGTTTTTTAGATATGGAAATTGGACAAATCTCAAGAGTCTATTTACATGACTTGGTCAATTTTCAAAAGATATTAAAGCAACGCAATGCTTTACTAAAAGCAAATCGAGGTAAATTGGATCTCCAAGATGTGATGTTCGATGTATATACAGAACAGTATATTCAGGTGGCAGTTCAAATTATTCAAAAGCGTTTTTATTTTATGGAATTACTACAAAAATGGGCAAATCCAATCCATCAAGGAATTTCACGTGGTCTTGAAACACTAGAAGTTTCATATGGGACTTTAAAAGACCTACATTCTGGGCAGACTGCTGAAGAGATGGAGACGATTTTTGCTGATCAGTTAAAGAGTGTGCGAAGACGCGAATTAGAACGAGGGCTTACACTGGTAGGACCACATCGTGATGATTTGCAGTTTTTTGTCAATGGGTACGATATTCAGACCTACGGTTCACAAGGACAGCAACGGACGACTGCGCTTTCTTTGAAACTGGCGGAAATTGAGCTAGTAAAGCAAGAAGTGGGCGAAACTCCAATTTTATTGCTGGATGACGTGTTATCCGAATTGGATGATTACCGACAATCACATTTGCTGAGTACGATGCAAGGACAAGTACAAACGTTTGTGACGACAACCAATATTGCAGGGATTGACCATAATACGATCCAGGAAGCAGCTATTTTTGAAGTGCATGATGGATCTGTTTCACCTAGAGATTAGATTATTGCGGTTAGATAGTTTGGGAAAGGAAAGGTGAGCACCTTGGCAATGGAAGAAAAGGATATGCAGACAGCTTATGATGCAAATCAGATACAAGTTTTAGAAGGTCTTGAAGCTGTCCGCAAACGTCCTGGTATGTATATAGGGACGACAAGTGCAAAAGGGCTTCATCATCTTGTATGGGAAATTGTAGATAATAGTATTGATGAAGCACTCGCAGGTTACTGTGATCATATTGAAGTAACGATAGAGAAAGATAACTGGATTCGAGTAGCGGACAATGGTCGTGGAATTCCAGTAGGCATTCAGGAGTCAACGGGTAGACCAGCCGTTGAAGTGATCATGACGGTACTTCACGCAGGCGGTAAGTTTGGTGGGGGTGGATATAAAGTATCTGGCGGTTTACACGGCGTAGGGTCTTCAGTTGTTAATGCTTTATCAGAGAAGACGGAAGTCTATGTTAAACGTGATAATAAATTATATGCAATTGAATTTTCTCGGGGGCCTGTCTCGAAGGAGCTTGAGGTCATAGGAGAGTCGGATGAAACAGGTACTACAATCCGTTTCAAAGCAGATTCTGAAATTTTTACGGAGACAACTAAGTACGAGTACAGTATACTGTCGACACGCTTACGTGAGCTTGCGTACTTAAACCGTGGTTTACGTATTACTATTACCGATGAACGCGGTGAGGAACCCGTATCCGAATTGTTCCACTATGAAGGTGGGATTAAATCATACGTTCAACATTTGAATGAAAATAAAGAGCCGATCTTTGAAGATCCCATCTACATTGAAGGCGAAAGAGATGGTATTACCGTTGAGGTCGCTATGCAATACAATAGCGGCTACGGTGAAAACTTATTGTCCTTTGCTAATAATATTCATACGTATGAAGGTGGAACACACGAGCAAGGTTTCAAGACTGCATTAACTCGCGTGATTAACGACTATGCACGTAAAAATGGTTTATTGAAAGAGTCAGAAGACAATCTGACCGGGGACGATGTGCGTGAAGGTCTGACAGCAATTGTTTCCATCAAGCACCCTGATCCTCAATTTGAAGGTCAAACCAAGACAAAATTGGGTAACTCAGAAGTTAGTACGATTACGAATTCTTTATTTTCCGAGGCACTACAGCGCTTCTTAATTGAAAACCCAGTAGTAGCACGTCAGGTGGTAGGTAAGAGTACGATGGCTGCACGAGCACGTATGGCTGCGAAAAATGCTCGTGAGTTGACACGTCGCAAATCAGCGTTGGAAATCTCGAGTTTACCGGGAAAACTATCAGATTGTTCTTCAAGAGATCCAGCTATTAGTGAATTGTATATCGTTGAGGGTGACTCTGCTGGAGGGTCTGCGAAAAATGGTCGCGACCGTCACTTCCAGGCGATCCTACCGCTACGAGGGAAAATCCTCAATGTAGAAAAGGCACGTTTGGATCGTATTCTAGGGAACGCAGAGATTCGTATGATTATTACAGCACTCGGTACAGGGATCGGACCTGAATTTAACTTGGATAAAGCTCGTTATCATAAGCTAGTTATCATGACAGATGCCGATGTTGATGGTGCCCACATCCGTACATTACTATTAACCTTCTTCTTCCGTTTTATGCGTCCACTAATTGAAGCAGGCTATGTGTATATTGCACAGCCACCACTTTATCGTGTGCGTTCAGGAAAAAGAGAAGAGTATTGTTATGACGAAGAAACGTTGCAAGAGATTCTGAGCAGTATGCCTGCTTCACCAAAGCCGGATATCACACGATATAAAGGTTTGGGTGAGATGAATCCTGAGCAACTATGGGAAACTACAATGGACCCTGATAAACGTACATTCCTACAAGTCCGTATGGATGACGCAATAGAAGCGAATGAAACGTTTGAAGAACTAATGGGTGATGAAGTAGAACCACGCAGAAAGTTCATTGAAGATAATGCAGGTTACGTACAAAATATTGATACTTGATAAACTCTGACAAGTTATTTAGCAATGAACGAACTCATAGATGTTAGTGGTGAAAGGAGCTTGACAACATGGCAGATTTGCCAAAAGGCGGAGTGCAGGAAATAAATATTAATACAGAAATGAAGACTTCATTTCTGAACTATGCGATGAGCGTTATCGTTTCTCGTGCGCTTCCGGATGTTCGAGATGGTTTGAAGCCTGTACATCGCCGTATCTTATATGCTATGCATGATTTGGGTATCACTGCGGAAAAACCGCATAAAAAGTCAGCACGTATCGTAGGGGACGTTATTGGTAAGTACCACCCGCATGGTGATAGTGCAGTATACGACACGATGGTACGGATGGCTCAAGATTTCAGTTATCGCTACATGTTAGTAGATGGACACGGTAACTTTGGCTCCGTTGATGGTGACGGAGCAGCTGCAATGCGTTATACAGAGTCTCGTATGTCTCGTATTGCAATGGAATTATTGCGTGATATCAATAAAAACACGATTGACTTCCAAGCAAACTATGATGAGCAGGAAAAAGAGCCTGTCGTCTTGCCGGGTCGTTATCCGAACTTGTTGGTAAACGGTACATCGGGAATTGCCGTGGGAATGGCGACAAACATCCCACCTCACCACCTCGGTGAAACGATCGATGCTGTACTCGCTTTGGCAGAGAATAGCGCAATTACAACTGAAGAACTAATGGAAATCATCCCTGGACCCGATTTCCCAACCGGTGGTATGATTCTCGGACGTAGTGGAATTCGTCGTGCTTATGAAACAGGTCGGGGTTCATTGATCATTCGCGGAAAAGCAGAAATTGAGACAGCTGCAAATGGACGTGAAACAATTATCGTCAATGAAATTCCTTTCCAAGTGAATAAGGCGAAGTTAATTGAGAAGATCGCAGAGCTCGTGCGCGATAAGAAAATTGACGGCATCACACATTTAGCAGATGAATCAGATCGTACAGGTATGCGTATTGTCATTGAAGTACGACGAGATGCCAATGCAAATGTATTATTGAACAATTTGTATAAACAAACTGCCTTGCAGACTAGTTTTGGGATCAATATGCTAGCACTGGTAGACAAGCAACCAAAAGTATTGTCATTGAAGGAAATTTTATATCATTACTTAGAACATCAAAAGGTAGTCATACGCCGCCGTACACAATTTGATTTAAATAAAGCGGAAGACCGTGCACATATCTTGGAAGGATTGCGTGTAGCGCTAGATCATATCGATCGAATCATTGCCTTAATCCGTGCATCCAAGACAACAGCTGAAGCAAAAGCGAACTTGATGGAGACATTCGAGTTATCTGATCGTCAGTCTCAAGCTATTCTCGACATGCGTCTACAACGTTTAACTGGACTAGAACGAGACAAAATTGAGTCTGAATACCAAGAGTTGTTGACACTTATTGCTGAATTACGTGCAATTTTAGCGGATGAACTAAAACTAATTGAAATTATCCGTGAAGAATTGAGCGAAGTTAAAGAACGTTTTTCTGACGAACGCCGAACAGAAATTATGCTTGGTGGTTCTGATATGCTTGAAGATGAAGATTTGATTCCAGTGGAGAATTCCATTGTGACATTAACTCACCAAGGGTATATTAAGCGTTTACCAGCTAATACGTATCGCAGTCAGAAACGTGGCGGTCGTGGAATCCAAGGGATGGGCACGAATGAAGACGACTTTGTAGAGCACTTACTAAATACTTCAACACATGACACGATTTTACTGTTTACAAGTAGAGGCCGTGTATTCCGTAAAAAAGGCTATGAGGTTCCAGAATACAGCCGAACTGCTAAAGGATTGCCGATCATTAATCTTCTTGACTTCCAAAAAGGTGAAAAGGTTACGGCAATGATCCCAATTGATGAGTTTACTGAAGATCACTATTTATTCTTCTCAACAAAACAAGGCGTTATAAAACGAACATCGATTATGGACTATGCCAATATTCGTGCAAACGGGTTAATAGCATTAGGCTTGCGTGAAGACGATGAATTGATCGCCGTTAGATCAACTGATGGAAAATCAGATATTGCGATCTGTACTAAACAAGGTATGATGATCCGCTTTGACGAGGAGAGTATCCGTCCACTTGGCAGGACTGCCGCGGGTGTACGTGGTATTAGACTGCGTCTAGAGGATGAAGTAGTTGGTATGGATATTGTAGAGGCAGGAGATGATATTCTAGTAGTTACTGAAAAAGGATACGGTAAACGCACACATGAGAGTGAATACCGATCTCAATCACGTGGCGGCTATGGATTGAAAACAATGCATATGACGGATCGAAACGGCAGTATTGTCGCGATGAAGTCGGTTAACGGAGAAGAGGACTTGATGTTAATTACGATTCATGGGATCTTAATCCGTATGTCTATTGGCGATATTTCTATATTTGGTCGATCAACACAAGGTGTACGACTCATCCGATTAGCCGATGACGAACGTGTAGCAACGGTCGCAAAGGTAGAAAAAAATGATGAACTTGAAGAAGAGTTAGATGAAGAAGTAGAAGGCGAAATAGAAGTGTCTAAACAAGTACAGCCAGATATAGACATAGAGGCTGAAACAGATTCAGAAGAATAAAGAAAAGTTATTGAAGAGGCATAATATGTCACTTCAATAACTTTTTTGTTTTTAATGGGAGAAAATACTTAGGTGTCTATCCATATAATTGAGAATATTGTATGATAATAGATAGAGAAAAGAAGAAATTAGGTGAGAGTATTGGATATTTACAAAGAGGTAAATGAATTAATACCAGGAAGTTATCTCAAAGAAGATTTGTACGCTAATACAAGAAATCCCATTATGGTTAAAGACACTAAGTTAATGTTAGAACATTTTGAGGTACTCCGTTTATTTGGTATTACCCGCGTGCTGGTCGAGTCAAAGGCACTTAGTAAAGTAGAACAAGGACAGACGGAAAAAATAACGGAAGTAAAATTAACTCCAGAAGTAGAGAAGCAGATGTCTCAAGGTACTCCTCCCAAGTCAAGGTCTTTGGAAACGTTATACGATGAGGCAGTAGATTCATACAGAAAAGAATTTATCAATTATAGATCAGGTAAGAAATTGGATGTTGCAGCCGTGCGTACAATTGTTTTGCCTGTAATACAAGCGTTTTTGGAGAGTAAGGAATACGTCAGAAGACTAAATGAGTTTTCTTCATTACAAAACTATCGCGCACACCATTCTATTAGCGTCGGTATCCTAGCGGCCTTAATAAGCGATGCAATGGGGTATGCGAGAGGACAAGTACTTCAAATTGGAATAGCAGGTGTACTGGCAGACAGCGGTATGGCAAAAGTTGATGAAAAGATTATCGACAAAGTAGCGTTTTTAACGGGTGAAGAGTTAAGTGAAGTGAAAAAACATGTCATTCATAGCTTCCAAATGGTCAACGACTCTTCATTAGTACGTCAGGAAATGAAAGTAGCAATTTTGCAACACCATGAGCGCTTTGATGGTAGCGGTTATCCGAGAGGGCTGAAAGGGCAGGAGATTACGGAAATCTCTCAAATACTCTCAGTGGCGGACGTGTACCATGCTATGGCATCCGAAAGACCATACAGACAGAAGGAAAGTTCTTTTAAAGTAATTGAGTTAATGAGAGAAGAGGAATTCGGGAAGTTTGATATGAAGGTAATTGAAGTACTTCATGAACTGATCAATAAGTTATCGATTGGAACAAAGGTGAAACTGACGACTGACGAAATAGCGGAAGTGATTTACTTGCACCGTGACTTCCCGTTGCGACCAATTGTTAAAGTTCTAGATACCGGCGCGCATATTGATCTATCATCTAATAGAAAAATCTCTATCGTTAAGATCTATTAATAAATTAACTCTATAAACAATGAGAAAGGCAAGCTAGTTTAAGCGGAT
>NZ_CP015109.1:1967500-1990000 GCF_002082015.1 Sporosarcina ureae
ACGGAGTTACAAAGGAATGTGGTAGATGAAGCGACCTGGAAAGGTCCGCCGAAGAGGGTAAAAGCCCCGTAATCGAAAGCACATTCTCTCCAGAGTGGATCCTGAGTACGGCGGAACACGTGAAATTCCGTCGGAATCCGGGAGGACCATCTCCCAAGGCTAAATACTCCCTAGTGACCGATAGTGAACCAGTACCGTGAGGGAAAGGTGAAAAGCACCCCGGAAGGGGAGTGAAATAGATCCTGAAACCGTGCGCTTACAAATTGTCAGAGCCCGTTAATGGGTGATGGCGTGCCTTTTGTAGAATGAACCGGCGAGTTACGATTCCATGCAAGGTTAAGCTGAGAAAGCGGAGCCGCAGCGAAAGCGAGTCTGAATAGGGCGAATGAGTATGGGGTCGTAGACCCGAAACCAGGTGATCTACCCATGTCCAGGGTGAAGGTCAGGTAACACTGACTGGAGGCCCGAACCCACGTATGTTGAAAAATGCGGGGATGAGGTGTGGGTAGCGGTGAAATTCCAATCGAACCTGGAGATAGCTGGTTCTCTCCGAAATAGCTTTAGGGCTAGCCTCAAACGAAAGAATCTCGGAGGTAGAGCACTGTTTGGACGAGGGGCCCATCCCGGGTTACCGAATTCAGACAAACTCCGAATGCCGATGATTTATGTTTGGGAGTCAGACAGTGGGTGATAAGATCCATTGTCGAGAGGGAAACAGCCCAGACCACCAGCTAAGGTCCCCAAGTATCTGTTAAGTGGAAAAGGATGTGGCGTTGCCCAGACAACCAGGATGTTGGCTTAGAAGCAGCCATCATTTAAAGAGTGCGTAATAGCTCACTGGTCGAGTGGCGCTGCGCCGAAAATGTACCGGGGCTAAACAGATCACCGAAGCTGTGGATTGACCTTAGGGTCAATGGTAGGAGAGCGTTCCAAGGGCGTTGAAGCTAGACCGGAAGGACTGGTGGAGCGCTTGGAAGTGAGAATGCCGGTATGAGTAGCGAAAGAAGGGTGAGAATCCCTTCCACCGAATGCCCAAGGTTTCCTGAGGAAGGCTCGTCCGCTCAGGGTTAGTCAGGACCTAAGTCGAGGCCGATAGGCGTAGACGATGGACAACAGGTTGATATTCCTGTACCACCTCCCCGCCGTTTGAGTAATGGGGGGACGCAGTAGGATAGGGTGAGCACACAGTTGGTTGTGTGTCTAAGCAGTGAGGTGGAGAACGAGGCAAATCCCGTTCTCATCCAACACCAGGCTGTGATGGCGAGGAGATTTAATCTCCAGAGTCCCTGATTTCACACTGCCAAGAAAAGCCTCTAGCGAGGCGGGAGGTGCCTGTACCGCAAACCGACACAGGTAGGCGAGGAGAGAATCCTAAGGTGATCGAGAGAACTCTCGTTAAGGAACTCGGCAAAATGACCCCGTAACTTTGGGAGAAGGGGTGCTCTGGTAGGGTGAATAGCCCGAGAGAGCCGCAGTGAATAGGCCCAGGCGACTGTTTAGCAAAAACACAGGTCTCTGCAAAATCGTAAGATGACGTATAGGGGCTGACGCCTGCCCGGTGCTGGAAGGTTAAGAGGAGGGGTTAGCGCAAGCGAAGCTCCAAATTGAAGCCCCAGTAAACGGCGGCCGTAACTATAACGGTCCTAAGGTAGCGAAATTCCTTGTCGGGTAAGTTCCGACCCGCACGAAAGGCGTAACGATCTGGGCACTGTCTCAACGAGAGACTCGGTGAAATTATAATATGCGTGAAGATGCGCATTACCCGCGACAGGACGGAAAGACCCCGTGGAGCTTTACTGTAGCCTGATATTGAATTCCGGTGCAGCCTGTACAGGATAGGTAGGAGCCTTGGATTCCGGAGCGCCAGCTTCGGAGGAGGCATTGGTGGGATACTACCCTGGCTGTATTGGACTTCTAACCCTTGCCCGTGATCCGGGCAGGAGACAGTGTCAGGTGGACAGTTTGACTGGGGCGGTCGCCTCCTAAAGAGTAACGGAGGCGCTCAAAGGTTTCCTCAGAATGGTTGGACATCATTCGCAGAGTGCAAAGGCATAAGGAAGCTTGACTGCGAGACCTACAAGTCGAGCAGGGTCGAAAGACGGACTTAGTGATCCGGTGGTTCCGCATGGAAGGGCCATCGCTCAACGGATAAAAGCTACCCCGGGGATAACAGGCTTATCTCCCCCAAGAGTCCACATCGACGGGGAGGTTTGGCACCTCGATGTCGGCTCGTCGCATCCTGGGGCTGTAGTCGGTCCCAAGGGTTGGGCTGTTCGCCCATTAAAGCGGCACGCGAGCTGGGTTCAGAACGTCGTGAGACAGTTCGGTCCCTATCCGTCGCGGGCGCAGGAAATTTGAGAAGAGCTGTCCTTAGTACGAGAGGACCGGGATGGACATACCGCTGGTGTACCAGTTGTCTTGCCAAAGGCATCGCTGGGTAGCTATGTATGGACGGGATAAATGCTGAAAGCATCTAAGCATGAAGCCCCCTTCAAGATGAGATTTCCCATTACGCAAGTAAGTAAGATCCCTCAAAGATGATGAGGTGGATAGGTCTGGGGTGTAAGTACGGCGACGTATGTAGCTGACAGATACTAATCGATCGAGGACTTAACCTATTATAAAAAGTAGTTACTTGAACTACACAATGTCTTTTATTCAGTTTTGAGTGAACAAGCTTTACTCAAAGAGTCTAGTAACGATGGCGAAGAGGTCACACCCGTTCCCATACCGAACACGGAAGTTAAGCTCTTCAGCGCCGATGGTAGTTGGGGGTTTCCCCCTGTGAGAGTAGGACGTTGCTAGGCACGCGAAGCCATTCCCTATGGGGAGTGGCTTTTTTGTGTTTTGTAATGGAAAAGGTTGAATGGAATATTGATGTATCCATACTTTACTCGCTCATAGATCTGGGTTATTCGCTCTAATTACTACGTTACACGCTCTATTGTGATGCTTAACCGCTCATTAAGTTGCGATCATCGCTCAATCACTTCGCGTATCCGCTCAATAAGCTTGGAAATTCGCTCTATACCTCCGTATATTCGCTCATAGAGTCACAGCAACCGCTCATTAAATCACAAGAACCGCCCAATCCCCTCGTATACTCGGCTCAATAAGTCACAAGAACCGCTCAATCGCCCCACGTAACCGCCCAATAAATCACCTAATACCCTATCTCATCACGCTCTAAAAAACTTCCAAGCCAAACAAGACGCTAGGTATTCCTTCCATAGTCAGGTAAAATATATTAAAAGAAAAGAGGCGGTTCTGCATGACGACAGTTTATGACTTTACAGTGGAAACTACTAGTGGAGAAAAGAAATCTCTGAAGGAATTTGAAGGAAGTCCAATGATCATTGTTAACACGGCGAGTAAATGCGGTTTCACAAAACAATTTAAAGAACTTCAGCAACTGTATGAAGAATATAAAGATCAAGGGCTGGTGGTACTGGGCTTCCCATCAGATAACTTTAATAATCAGGAATTTGATGATATTGATGAAACGATGAACTTCTGCCAAATGAATTATGGCGTGACGTTCCCTATGTTTGCCAAGGTAGATGTAAAAGGGGATGAAGCCGAAGCTTTATTTACGTATCTAGCGGAACAGCAAAAAGGTGTATTGACGGAAGGTATCAAATGGAACTTCACGAAGTTCTTGATTGACACTAACGGACAAGTAGTTGATCGTTTTGCACCCCAGACAAATCCATTAAAGATGCAAAAGTCATTAGATAAAATGTTCAATGAATAATGGGAATAGTGAGTTTATAAACTTCTATCTTGACACGTCTCATTGACGCTGATAACCTTTTAATAATCTGAATAGACAATAGTAATTTTAGGAGGCAGAAAGTTAATGTGGGAATCAAAGTTTTCTCGTGAGGGTCTGACGTTCGATGATGTGTTATTGGTACCGGCTGCATCTGATGTATTGCCAAAGGCTGTTTCGCTATCTGTGAACTTAACAGATAGCATCAAGTTGAATATACCTATTATCAGTGCGGGGATGGATACAGTAACAGAATCCAAGATGGCAATCTCAATGGCTCGTCAAGGTGGAATCGGTGTTATTCATAAAAACATGAGTATTGAAGAACAAGCTGAGGAAGTTGTTACGGTTAAACGCTCTGAGAATGGAGTTATTAAAAATCCATTCTTCCTTACACCGGAACATCAAGTATTTGATGCAGAGCATTTAATGGGTAAATATCGTATCTCAGGTGTCCCGATCGTTAATAACATGGAAGAGAAAAAATTGGTTGGTATTTTGACAAACCGAGACCTAAGATTTATCCAGGATTATTCCATCATCATTGATGAAGTTATGACGAAAGAAAACTTGGTGACAGCTCCTGTAGGAACTACACTTGAAGAAGCAGAGAAAATGCTACAGCAATATAAAATTGAGAAGCTTCCGATCGTAGATGATAAAGGCATTCTTAACGGTTTAATTACAATTAAAGATATTGAGAAAGTTATTGAGTTCCCTAACGCAGCGAAAGACAAGGCTGGACGCTTACTCGTTGGTGCGGCTGTTGGAGTCACGGTAGATACTTCTACGCGCATTGAGAAGCTTGTACAGGCAGAAGTCGACCTCATCGTCATTGATACGGCACACGGACACTCTAAGGGTGTTATTGACACAGTGAGAGAGATCCGCGGAAACTATCCGGACCTTGCGATTGTTGCAGGTAACGTAGCAACGGCAGAAGCAGCTGAAGCATTGTATGAAGCTGGTGCTGACGTAGTGAAGGTCGGTATTGGCCCTGGTTCTATTTGTACCACACGAGTAGTGGCAGGCGTTGGTGTACCACAGATTACTGCTATTTATGAGTGTGCGACTGTTGCGCGTAAGTATGGTAAGACGATTATTGCGGACGGTGGAATTAAGTATTCCGGGGATATTGTCAAAGCATTAGCGGCTGGTGGACATGCGGTTATGCTTGGAAGCTTACTTGCAGGTACTACGGAGAGCCCAGGAGAGTCGGAGATCTTCCAGGGACGTCGTTTTAAGGTGTACCGTGGTATGGGTTCTGTTGCAGCGATGGAAAAAGGTTCGAAAGATCGTTACTTCCAAGAAGATGAAAAGAAACTTGTCCCTGAGGGCATTGAGGGTCGTATGCCGTATAAAGGGCCTTTGTCTGATACAATTCATCAGCTTTTAGGAGGAATTCGTGCAGGCATGGGGTATTGTGGTTCGAAGGATCTTGAAGCACATCGTGAAAATGCACAATTTATTCGTATGACGGGTGCTGGTTTACTGGAAAGTCATCCACACCAAGTACAAATTACAAAAGAAGCACCGAATTATTCGGTACGTTAATTTACTATATAAGGGCAGCGAGGATTTCCCTCCTGTCCTTTTTTGATACGATATGACGAATTATAAAACGTGAAGTAGTAGTTGGTTATTTTTGTAGGGGAATATGTGTTATTTTTGCCATAAGCATACCTGACCTGCCGAGAATATGGTACACTGATTTTTGATATTGTGACTACGGGGGTAAGATGAGTGGAAAAAGTAACACAGAGATGGTTGGCGGTTTTACTGGTGCCAATGATGTTGTTGATGATGTTTGGTATACAGGAAACTGCAGTAGCTGAGGAAAGTGAATCCTCACTTGACCTTCGTGTAAACGGGGCTATTTTGATAGATGCAGATAATGGAAGGGTATTATACGAAGAGAACTCGGATAAGCCGCTCGGAATTGCAAGTATGACGAAAATGATGACAGAATACTTGATGTTTGAAGCTCTTGATGATGGAACAATTACATGGGACCAAGAATACAAAGTTACTGAGTATACGTATAAGGTATCACAAGATCGCCGTTTGAGTAATGTACCGCTTCGTCGTGATGGATCTTATACGATCCGTGAACTTTATGAAGCTGTAGCGATTTATTCAGCGAATGCGGCAACTATTGCAATTGCCGAGTCGATTGCAGGATCTGAAGAGGAATTCGTCCAGCTAATGAATGAAAAGGCTGAAGAACTTGGTCTGACGGATTATAAATTCGTCAATTCTACGGGGTTGAACAATAGTGACTTACAAGGCATGCACCCAAGTGAGTTTGGTGAGAAGGATGAAAACGTTATGCCTGCACGTTCTGTTGCCAAACTAGCGTATCATTTATTGAAAAAGTATCCGGAAGTACTAGATACAACCAAAATACCTAAAAAAACATTCCGTGAAGGAACAAGTGATGCGATTGATATGGTGAACTGGAACTTCATGTTGCCAGGCCTAGTATATGAATATGACGGAATCGATGGCTTGAAAACAGGTACTACAGAATTTGCAGGACATTGTTTTACGGGGACTGCCGTACGTGATGGCCGACGTGTTATTGCTGTTGTAATGAATGCAGTAGATGATAAGGGCGTTGGATCTTACGAAGCACGTTTCGATGCTACTCGTGCGTTATTCGATTATGGCTTTAAGGAGTTTAGCGAAACAGAGCTACTTAAAGTAGGGTACCAATTTAAGAAGCAAAAAACTCTGGACGTTACGAAGGGGAAAGAAAAAAAAGTAGCGATTGCTACCAAGCAACCTATTCGTATGTTAGTTCACAATGCAGATGATCAAGACTATACAACTGAACTTGTATTAGATGAGAAGTTGGTAAAAAACGGACAAATTCAAGCGCCAATTAAAAAAGGTACCGTTGTTGGCCATGTCAAGCTAGTAAAAAAAGATGGATCAGATTATGATTTTATTAATGATAAAGTAGTCGATACAGAAGTCGTCACGATTGAAGAAGTGAAGAAAGCTGGTCGGCTCTCGCTAACTATGGGGGCAATTGGTAATTTCTTTTCAAGTGCATGGAATAGTTCTACTGGTTTCGTAAAAGGTTTATTTAATTAACTATAAAGAGACAGCGTACCTACTCAGGTATTGCTGTCTCTTTGTATATTCCACACGTCAAGCAACTTCGGAATTGCCAGTTTGATATCTTCTTCGCTTAATCCACCGAACCCGATTAAGAATGAAGGAGGGGATTGATCGGGCATTACCTTATAGGTATCTAGACCACGGACTTTAATGCCTGATTGAAGTGCTTCATCAATTAGTTCCTTTTCTGTTTTATCCGTATGAACGTGAAGCAGGACATGCATACCGGCTTCATCACCAGAGAATGAAATATTTGGTTCATACAATTTTAATAAACTCGTCAATGTATGCATCTTTCGACGATAAATTTTACGCATACGATTCAGATGGCGCGAAAATTGTCCATCCGCCATGAAGCGTGCCAGTATGTGCTGATCAATCCGCGGCACAGAAGAAGAGTAGGGGATGAAAGCCTGTCGGTACGTATCTAGTAGTCTTGGCGGTAACACCATGTAGGCGATTCGCATAGATGGCATAAGTGATTTGGTAAACGTACTTAAATAAATGACATTTTCACCTTTATCCATTCCCTGTAAGGAAGGGATAGGCCGTCCACGGTAACGGAATTCACTGTCATAATCATCTTCAATAATAAAAAACTCAGAATTTAATGCGGCCCAATTCAAAAGAGCAGTTCTGCGGGCTGCAGACAGCACTGTACCGGTTGGAAACTGGTGAGAAGGGGTAACGTAGGCTATAGAAGCATCAGACCGTTGTAGTGCCTTTACGTCGAGCCCTTCTTGGTCGACTGCGATGGGAATGGTCTTTCTATAGTTTTCGGAAAAGACGTGCTTCGTCATTAGGTAGCCCGGATCTTCAATTGCATAGCGAGCCCCTTCTCCCAGTAATCTAATAATTAAAGGTAAAAGCTGTTCAGTACCGGAACCGACAATAATTTGGTCAGGTGTACAATCTACTCCTCGCGAGTGATATAGATAACGGGCAATTTCCTGACGTAATTCAATATCGCCATGCGGATCTCCAAGTAGTAATAAGTGGGCATGTGATGTATCCATAATATCTCGCGCATACTTTCTCCAAATGATGAATGGGAAGTTCTCCGTGTCAATGGAACCTGGTGAAAAGTCGTAATGGACGGGTTTGGTTATAGGCATCTCGTCTACGGTGTCTGATTTCACAGGCTGTACATAGGCGAGTTCCTCTAATGCCTGCACGAAATAACCTTTTCGTGGTTCTGCGGCAATAAAACCTTCTGCTGTCAGTTGATCATAAGCCATTTCAATTGTTGTCTGGCTGACACCTAGGAACTCCTCCAGTTGACGTTTGGAGGGGAGTTTCATGCCAACAGGGAACTTGCCATCGATCATGTCCTGTTTGATTTGATTATATATTTGCTGATAAAGCGGGATATTCGAATCCTTTTGAAGCTCGATAAAAATCATGTCCATAGTGAACCCTCTAATCTGACCATGTTGTTTGATATGCAACTGGCTATTTTCATATGGTCAATTTCAATTATACTGAAAATAACAAAAAGGGGGAAATGAAATGAACTTTAATTATGGCGGCGTTATTATGGATGTAATCAATGCAGAGCAAGCAAAGGTGGCGGAAGCAGCTGGAGCGATTGCGGTTATGGCACTAGAGAGAGTACCTTCTGATATTCGAGCGGCAGGTGGTGTTGCACGTATGGCAGACCCACGAATCGTAGAAGAGGTGCAAAAGGCAGTGTCTATTCCTGTCATGGCGAAAGCACGTATTGGTCATATTTCAGAAGCACGTGTATTAGAAGCGCTAGGCGTGGATTTCATTGACGAAAGTGAAGTACTAACACCTGCGGACGACGAGTTTCACTTATTGAAAAGTGATTTCAGCGTACCATTTGTTTGTGGAGCAAGAAACCTTGGTGAAGCAGCGCGTCGTTTAGGTGAAGGAGCAAAAATGCTTCGCACAAAAGGCGAACCAGGAACAGGAAATATTGTAGAAGCCGTGCGTCACTTGCGGATGATTAATGCTCAAGTAAGTAAAGTAGTTCATATGAGCAAAGACGAGTTGATGACAGAAGCCCGTAATCTGGGAGCTCCATATGAAGTATTATTAGCCATTAAAGAAGCTGGCCGTTTACCGGTTGTGAACTACTCTGCTGGGGGGGTTGCAACACCTGCTGACGCAGCATTGATGATGGAACTTGGAGCGGATGGAGTATTTGTAGGTTCAGGTATTTTCAAATCGGAAAATCCGGAAGCATTTGCACGTGCAATTGTAGAAGCTACGGCTAACTATCAGGATTATGAGTTGATCGCTAAGCTGTCAAAAGGGATTGGTACACCGATGAAAGGTTTGGAAATTTCACAGCTTGCGGATAGTGAATTGATGGCGATTCGTAGTTCGTAATTTGTGATTTTGTTAGGGGATTGAGGGCAGAGATAGTAAACTTCTAAGCTGCATGGGCGTAGAGAAGTACGTCCAACCATGAGTCAGCTTGCAAGGTACACTAGTTGACTCATGGTCACGACGGCTTCCGACAGTGGCACCTATTATAGAATAGGGGCCAAGTTGAATTTCTCCAGAATAGAAATTGGTTAGCCAGGAATTAGTATTAAAAGATATTTCTCGGGAAAGTATCTTTTGTTCAAATTTCTATATCCTAAAAGGAAGTCATACGCTCTACTATTTACGATGTATCCTATACAAAAAAGCACCATGTCCCTTGTCAATGGTTAGAAACTGTAGTATGGTATATTTAATTTCACATACATTACGATGATAGGAAGCAGTAGCAATCGTGTTTTTTGTAGAGAGCCAGCGGGTGGTGGAAGCTGGTAAAGACCATTGTGAATCCGTCCTGGAGTAGCAAAGCCGAATCAGTAGGTTTTGCCGGTCAGTTGAGCCGATATCTCAAACAAGTGGGCTGGATAATCAGTCAATTTGGGTGGCAACGCGGGTAGTTCTCGTCCCTATTTTAGGGGATGGAGGGCTTTTTTTATTGTTTTTTATTATCGGTAATGCAAATACAAGGAGGCGGATGGCGTGCTAGACAGTAAATTATTGCGTGCGAATTATGAAGAAGTAAAAGCAAAACTTAGTAAACGTGGAGAAGATTTAACCGACTTTGAAAAATTTGGCGGACTTGATGAGAAACGTCGTGAAATTTTATCAAAAGTAGAAGTGCTGAAAGCTGAACGCAATGAAGTATCACAGCAAGTAGCACAAATGAAGCGTAATAAAGAAGACGCGGATGAAGTCATTGCCAAGATGAAAAAGGTCGGCGAGGAAATCAAAGCATATGATCAAGAACTTTCTAAAGTAGAAGAGGAATTGAATTACGTGCTTATGCATATTCCGAACATACCACATGATAGCGTGCCAGTAGGGGACAGCGAAGATGACAACGTAGAAGTCCGCGTGTGGGGAGAGATTCCAACATTTGATTTCGAACCAAAACCGCACTGGGAAATTGGAACGGATCTTCAACTACTTGATTTTGAACGAGCAGCAAAAGTAACAGGTAGTCGTTTTGTATTCTATCGCGGGCTCGGTGCACGACTTGAGCGTGCGTTAATCAACTTCATGCTTGATCTTCATCAAGAAGAACACGGTTATGAGGAAATGCTACCACCGTATTTGGTAAACCGTACAAGCTTGACTGGAACGGGACAACTGCCGAAGTTTGAAGAAGATGCGTTCTTAATTGAAGAAGAGGACTACTTCTTGATCCCGACATCCGAAGTACCTGTCACCAATTTCTATCGCGATGAAATCCTGGAAGGATCTAAGTTGCCAATTGCGTTCACAGCGTATAGTACAAATTTCCGTTCTGAAGCAGGTTCTGCAGGGCGTGATACGCGTGGATTAATTCGCCAGCACCAGTTTAATAAAGTAGAGTTGGTTCGCTTTGTGAAACCGGAAGATTCATACGATGAGTTGGAGAAATTAACTGGCCATGCGGAAAAAGTATTGCAGTTACTGAAATTACCGTATCGTGCGCTTAAGATGTGTACAGCGGATTTAGGTTTCACGGCTGCCAAGAAGTACGACTTGGAAGTATGGATTCCTACACAAAATGTTTATCGAGAAATTTCTTCTTGTTCTAACTTTGAAGATTTCCAAGCTAGACGAGCACATATCCGTTTCCGCCGTGAGCCAGGTGCAAAGCCTGAGTATGTTCATACGTTAAATGGTAGCGGTTTGGCTGTTGGTCGTACAGTAGCAGCGATATTGGAGAATTATCAGCAGGAAGATGGTTCTGTTTTAATTCCCGAAGTGCTTCGACCATATATGGGTGGAAAGGAAAAGATTGAAGCGCCTAAGTAAGAAGAAATGCGCTAGTGGTCTGTTTATTGCATAAGCAAAGACTGGGCATTCCCAAACACCAAGACTAATTAGTGAAATACCAAAAGAAGCCCAATGCTTACGAGTTTTTCTCTAAGCGTTGGGCTTCCTTTTTTGCAGCTTTTCTTTTATCTCTCAGTGATCGAAAAAAGGTAGTTAAGAGTTGTCCGCATTCTTCAGCGAGGACGCCTTCAGTTACAATGCACTCATGATTGAATCGAGGGTCGTTAAGTAGTTGATAAAAAGTATGGACGCAACCTCCTTTTGGGTCACGTGCACCGTAGACGACTCGCGGAATACGTGATTGTAGTATGGCACCTGCGCACATAGGGCATGGTTCGAGTGTGACGTACAATGTAGTGTCTTCTAAACGCCAACTTCCAACCTTCTCACAAGCAACTTGGATGGCAGAAAGTTCTGCGTGTGTGACTGCATTTTGAGTGGTTTCACGTAGATTATGGGCCGTAGCAATGACTTCATCGTTATATACAATGACTGCGCCAATTGGAACTTCAGCCAGTGCGGCAGCTTTTTCTGCCTCTTCTATTGCTAGTCTCATGTAGTATTCATCATCTTTCATCGATTCATCACTCCTTATCAACAGTCTACCATGCGGAACATCAAAATCAATTAGTGAAATGTTCCACGTGAAACAGATGAAGAGAAAACACTACATAACGCAATATAAATCTCATTCTATAGGGGCGTCTATGATAAAATGATTAGGTAATGATTTGAAAGGATGAGTGGTATATGTTTGTCCCGTTTATTGCGGTAGAAGGTCCGATTGGAGTAGGGAAGACTACGCTCACAGCAGCAATTGCTGAGACCTTTTCATATAATCAATTAAGAGAAATAAGTGGAGAAAATCCTTTTCTCGATCAGTTTTATCAAGACAAAGAAAAGTGGAGTTTCCAGACTGAAATGTTTTTCCTATGTAATCGATATGAACAATTGAAGGAAATCAATAGAGAATATATATCACAAGGGTTACCCGTGGTGGCCGATTACCATGTATTCAAAAACATGCTATTCGCACAACGTACTTTAGAGTCGAAGGATTTTGTGAAATATAAAGAAATCTATCATATTTTGACGAAAGACCTTCCGATGCCAAATATCATTATTTCATTGTCAGCATCCATTCCTACATTGCTCAATCGAATCGATGAGCGTGGACGTTCGTATGAATCGGATATGGATCCTGATTATTTACTGCAACTATCTAAAGATTACCGTACGTTCTTACCAGAGTTTGAGGCAACACATCCTGACATCCAAGTTATCCATATAAACGGAGATGAAGTGGACTATGTGCGCAATAAAGATGACATGGATGCAATATTAAGCAAAGTTTTTGAAGCAGTTCAGAAAGGTTTGAAACTAAATGAAGTCACCTAATGTACCAAAAAATAGTGTTTTTGCAGTAGCGGGAATGGTAGGGGTAGGGAAGTCAACAATGGCCCATGCAATTGCCAAAAGACTTGGCTTTCAAGAGTCTTTGGAAAATGTAGCAGAAAATCCATACTTA
This sequence comes from Sporosarcina ureae, assembly GCF_002082015.1. Taxonomy (GTDB): domain Bacteria; phylum Bacillota; class Bacilli; order Bacillales_A; family Planococcaceae; genus Sporosarcina; species Sporosarcina ureae_A. Next base: position 1,980,223 of record NZ_CP015109.1, read on the forward strand.
GAGAGATTTTATGATGACTTTGAACGTTGGAGTTTTCATTTACAAATCTTCTTTTTAGCAGAACGCTTTAAAGAACAAAAGCATATTTTTGAAAGCGGAGGTGGTTTTGTACAAGATCGTTCCATCTATGAAGACGTGGGGATCTTTGCCAAAATGCACGCCGATGAAGGAACTATGGAAGCGGTCGACTTTGAAACTTACATGAATCTATATGAAGCAATGGTAATGACACCGTATTTCCCACATCCAAATGCTCTCATATATTTGGAAGGACCTTTAGCTGTCATTCTCGAACGTATTGAAGAGCGTGGTAGAAATATGGAACTGCAAACGCCAAGAAGTTATTGGGAAGAGATGTACCATCGCTATGAACAGTGGATTGACTCGTTTACTGCATGCCCAGTCATTCGACTGAATATTGAAGAGTATGACTTATTAGAAAATGAAGAGGATATTGAGTTGATTATTGGAAGAATTGCTGAAGAGATGAAAAAATCGACACCCCCTATATAGGGAGTGTCGATTGAATTAAGGAACAGGGACTTCTGTAAAGAATTCCTGATATAATTCTCGAAGAACAATGTTTTCATCTTTTTCTTGAATACCGAATACTAAACTGACTTCTGAAGATCCTTGGTTAATCATTTCGATATTTGCACCTGTACGTGCAATAGCGGATGCTGCCCGTGCTGCCAACCCTCTTGCGTGACGCATGCCTTCACCCACGAGTACTACCATAGAAAAATCACGTTGGAAATGTACGTCGTCAGGACATAACTCCTGTTCAATGCGCTTAATAATACGGGCTTCTTTTGCCGGTGTTAAATGTTCGTCGCGAATAATGACAGACAAGTTATCAATACCTGAGGGTGTATGCTCAAATGGAATTTCTTCTTCTTCTAGAATTTGTAGTAAGTGACGTCCAAAACCAATTTCCAAGTTCATCAAGTATTTATCAACAAAGAGTGTAGAGAATCCGCTATCGGCAGCAATTCCGACGACGGATTGAAGATTATGGTCACGGTCTCGTACAATCATTGTGCCTGGCGCACTGGGATTGTTCGTGTTCTTGATACAAACCGGAATCTTGTGACGGAATGCGGGTACTAAAGCTTCCTCGTGGAATACAGAAAATCCTGCATATGCAAGTTCACGCATTTCCCGGTATGTCATCGAATCGATTGCACGTGGATTTTCAATCACTGTTGGGTTCGCTGAGAAAACCGAATCCACATCAGTGAAATTTTCATAAAGTTCTGCATTTGTTGCTGCTGCTAGTAGAGCGCCTGTAATATCGGAACCACCACGATTGAACGTACGCAATGTTCCGTCATCTGTGTAACCAAAGAAGCCTGGAAAAACAATAATACCTTCTTTATCGCGTAATGTGCAGAGCTTTTCGTTGCCTTCTGGAAGAGCACGTACACGTTCTGGTCGATGGTTAACTAGTAATCCACCTTCACGGGGACTTACATATTCCGCTTCGACACCGATATGTTGGAAGTAAGCCGCAATCATTTTCGCATTATTATCTTCTCCTGCAGCTTTCAAACTGTCTACGTATAGAATTTCATCTGACTGATCTTTATTTAGGCGTCGAATAATATCTTGCTCGATTACTTGCGCAATCTTTTCATCTAAGCCAAGTCCTTCTGCAATTTCCTTGTACCGGTCTACAACCAGTTGTAGTGCATCTGTTGTGTCATTACCGGCAAGTGATGCATTTGCCAAGTCAATAAGCAAATCAGTTACCTTGTTATCGGAAGAAAAGCGTTTACCTGGTGCAGAAACTACGACGATTTTTCTTGTTGGGTCGGATACGACAATGTCGACCACTTTCCGAATTTGTTCTGCGGATGCGACGGATGTTCCGCCAAATTTACAAACTTTCATTGAGTACCATATCCTTTTTTTGAGATTATCTATCTATTTTTAGAAGATTCATGAAAACAGGTTGTTATTAAAGGCAGAATTCTCTATAATTGTCCTTATACGAAGAACGATTGTTTTTTCATAGTGTACATATAGTTAGGAGAATCGTCAAATGAAAAATGAGAAAAGTGAAATTAATATCGGCTTGTTAGGGTATGGTGTAGTGGGTAGCGGTGTGGCAACAATTTTGCATAATCACCAAGATGACCTGCGACACAAGCTCGGTGTTCCCGTGTCTATTAAGAAAGTACTTGTTAAAAACTTGGATAAAAAACGTAATGGCGTGATACCTAAAGAAATGTTCACTACATCACTCGATGAAGTGTTAAATGATCCTGAAATTGATTTAATTATTGAAGTAACGGGCGGTTCTTCTGACGCAATTCGTCGTTCCCTTGAAGCAGGTAAGGGCGTTGTCACTGCGAACAAGGATGTCATGGCGGAGTCAGGGCCTGAATTGTTGAAATTAGCCGATGAAAATAAATGTGACTTACTATATGAAGCGAGTGTAGGTGGCGGTATTCCACTAATCCGTACATTGGAAGATGGTTTAGCGTCTGACCGAATCACTGCGTTGACGGGAATCGTCAACGGAACGACTAATTTCATTTTAACAAAGATGAAGCATGAAAATAAGACTTATGAAGATGCATTAGCGGAAGCAACGGAATTAGGCTTTGCAGAAGCTGATCCTTCAGCGGACGTAGATGGTATTGATGCAGCGCGTAAGATGGTAATTCTCGCGTCCCTATCTTTTTCCACGGAAGTGCATCTTGACGATGTATTTGTCCGTGGGATGAAAGAGATTGCAGACGGAGATCTTCAGCTTGCGGAACAATTCGGGTACACGATTAAGATGACGGGTTCTGCTAAAAAAGACGGGGAAGAAATTGAAGTGGCTGTTGAGCCGGTGTTCGTTCCTAACTCTCATCCTCTAGCTACAGTCAATAATGAATTCAACGCAGTGTATGTGTACAGTGATTCAGTAGGCGAGACAATGTTCTACGGCCCTGGAGCGGGCTCATTACCTACAGCAACTTCCGTAACAGGTGACGTAGTAGCAGCTTGTCGTAATATTTTGTTAGGCGTAAACGGTAAGAGAATGCACGCACCGCAATTTGAGCGCAAAGTAAAAACAGATGATCAGAAATATGCTCGCTATTTCCATCGTATTACCGTACGTGATGAAGTAGGTGTGTTGACAGAATTGACATCTATTTATAGCCACCACAAGGCAAGTTTAGCGACAGTCGTTCAGGACTCCGATTTACATGAAGAAGGCGCAGACTTAATCTTTATTACACATAAAATTTCTCGTCAACAACATTTAGATATTTTAGCAGACTTAAAAGATACACCTGCGGTCATTGACATTTCTAGTCATTACCGTGTGGAAGGAGAATAAGGAATTATGAGAAGATGGAATGGTCTAATCGAAGAATATAAAGAATGGTTACCGGTGACGGAAAATACTCCTGCCTTAACACTACAAGAAGGAAATACACCGCTAATTCATCTTGAAAATTTATCAAAACAGTGGGATATTAATCTGTATGTGAAAACAGAAGGGACAAATCCAACTGGTTCATTTAAAGATCGAGGAATGGTAATGGCAGTTGCGAAGGCAAAAGAAGAAGGAAAGACAGCGTTGATCTGTGCTTCAACGGGTAACACATCTGCTGCAGCTGCTGCATATGGTGCACGTGCAGGTATGCGTACAATTGTTGTTATTCCTGAAGGTCGTATTGCATTAGGCAAGCTGGCACAGGCCAAAATGTATGGTGCAGAAATCGTAGCTATTGAAGGAAACTTTGATGAAGCGCTACGCATGGTACGTGAAGTAGGCGAAGGGAAAATTGCGTTGGTCAACTCCGTGAATCCTTATCGTCTTGAAGGGCAGAAGACGGTAGCATTTGAAGCGATTGAACAACTTGGTAAAGTACCGGATATCTTCGCTTTACCTGTTGGAAACGCAGGTAATATATCTGCAGCTTGGAAGGGTTTCAAAGAGTATGCAGAGAAAAAAGGTACAGGTACACCAAGATTACTAGGAGTTCAAGCAGATGGTGCAGCACCCATTGTATATGATCGCGTGTTTGAGGAGCCTGAAACGGTGGCAACAGCAATTCGTATTGGAAACCCCGCAAGCTGGCACTTAGCGACTCAAGCACTTGAAGAATCAGGCGGAGATATCTTGTCCGCTACTGATGAAGAAATCCTTGAAGCCTATCAATTACTCGCTGCAACAGACGGAATCTTTGCAGAGCCTGCGTCTTGTGCAACCATTGCAGGCATTAAGAAAAAACTTGATGCGGGGCTAATTGAAAAAGGAACGACGATTGTCGGAATCCTGACAGGTAACGGACTAAAAGATCCTGAAACAGCAATCAATGTCAATGCGCATAAACCTATGATGACAAATGAACAGTTCAATAACTTTTTGAAAGAATTGAAAGAGGGGAATAACTAATGACAGAAGCCGGTTTTTCAGTAACCGTGCCAGCCACAACGGCTAATCTCGGACCCGGCTTCGATCATTTAGGTCTTGCCCTTTCACTTAACATGACGATAGAAGTTGCACCGGCCGACGCATGGTATGTTTTGTATCAAGATAAGGAATATAATGCATTGCCTATGGACGAAACCAATCTAATTGTCCAGACCATCCAGCATGTAGCATCGCGGTATGATCAAGTCATTGCATCACAAAGGTTAGTAGTACATTCGGATATTCCTTTAGGAAAAGGTCTAGGCAGTAGTGCTACAGCAATTGCTGCGGGAATTGAAATTGCAAGTGAACTGGCAGATTTGCAACTATCACCCAAAGATAAGTTGCGGATCGGCAGTGAATTAGAAGGGCATGCTGATAATGTCACCGCTGCATTGATTGGAGGGATGACAGTATCGTATTTCACAGAAGATGAGATGGAAGTACTGACATTCCCGGCACCTCCGATCGGTGTTGTCATCTTAGTGCCTCCAGTTGCTTTAAAGACAGAGGCTTCTCGGGGACTACTGCCTGAACAACTGACGCATAAAGTAGCAGTACGCGGGAGTGCGGCAGGTAGTGTGATGACAGCTGCAATTGCACAATCGGATTGGGTGACGGCAGGGCGTATGATGGAACGAGATCTATACCATGAACCCTACCGAAAAGTAGGATTCCCTAACTTTGATGAAATACGTTTGGCTTGTAAGGAAGCAGGAGCGTACGGCATGACAATCAGCGGAGCAGGACCGTCCCTCTTTGTAGCCGTACCGCCAGAAACAGAACAACAAGTGGCGGCTTCGTTAGAACAAAAATTTCCACATTACCAAGCACTTGCACTGCAACCAGCAGAGACAGGCGCATACATTACAAAATAAAAACAGCGTCAGGACTGAATCAGTCACTGGCGCTGTTTTTTGTAATAGATGTATTTCTACTTAGACATTTAATTTTAAGCAATAAAAAAACGTTACATCGAGTAACGTGTGTTGTCAAAAATATAGCGGAGGAAGAGGGATTCGAACCCCCGCGGGCTTTAACACCCCTGTCGGTTTTCAAGACCGATCCCTTCAGCCGGGCTTGGGTATTCCTCCGTATCAGACAAATAATATCTTACCACGTCATTTTAAAAGCGTCAACCATTATTTTTTCTTTTCTTTCTGGCGATAAATGAAGCGCCAGCAATAGAAACTTACCAAGGCAACAGTCTGTATTAGAGCGGCATACATGAAGTTAAAGTCTGAACTCGAGAAAATAATCACCAGTAAGCCGAGTAAGACGGCAGGCAAAACAATGGTCGCATAGATGCGTACTTCGGGATTACGGAAACTGAGCTCATAACGTTTAGTCGAAGCCATGCTAATCACCTCACGTATTTCATTTAGTATACTACTCTATATGGACAATTGAAAAGGTTTTGTACTGTTTACGCGGAGGGATTTTGAAACACACTCCGATGAATCCAATGTTTACCGTTGCAATCATGATGAACAATGGGTATAATAAGTAATGCCGTGCTAGGTGGGGAATTAGCGGTGCCCTGTAACTTGCAATCCGCTCTAGCAAGACTGAACTCCTTTTCCGAGGCTGTCCGCATGTAGGGTCTGCCTTTTGCACGTAGTGTTGACGTCTGGGTCCTGCGCAATGGGAACCCATGAATCATGTCAGGTCCGGAAGGAAGCAGCATTAAGTGGACTCTCTCATGTGCCGCGGGGTAGCCTAGACCGAGCCAACGACAAGAGTAACGCTTATGTGCGGCAGTCGAAGAAAGGTGCACGGCATTAATTCAATAATTCACTCGTCCATATTATTATGGGCGAGTTTTTTATGTCCCTTGAATAGTGTATACTTCAAAGTAGTACGCATAACTGAAAGGGAGCGATTTACATTGTCTGAGAAAAAAATGAACGTTGAAAGTTTCAATTTGGATCATACGAAAGTGAAAGCGCCTTATATTCGACTAGCAGGAACCACAGAAGGAAAGAATGGCGACAAAATATTGAAATATGATATCCGTTTCTGCCAGCCGAATACAGACCACATGAATATGCCGGCACTTCACTCATTGGAACATATGATGGCGGAATTCAGCCGTGACCATTCGGATCAAATTGTTGATATCAGTCCTATGGGTTGTCAGACAGGATATTATCTAGCTGTAATCAATCATGACGATTATAACGACATCCTCTCTATAGTAGAGAAAACGTTAAACGACGTACTGTTAGCAACAGAAGTACCAGCATGTAATGAAGTACAGTGTGGCTGGGCGGCCAGTCATAGCCTTGAAGGTGCAAAAGAAATTGCACGCACAATGCTTGATAAGAAAGATGAGTGGACGGAAGTATTTGCGTAATATATCCAAGCGATACACGGTCAAAAAAACGTATTTCATGCTATAATAGAAGTATTATGCAATCGGAGAAAAAGGGGGAAATGCAGTTGATTTATCAAGCACTATACCGCGCTTACAGACCGCAGGCTTTTGGTGAGATGTCAGGTCAGCAGGCGATCAAACAAACTCTGCAAAATACCCTACTCCATCAGAAGACGACGCATGCATATCTATTCTCAGGACCTCGTGGAACGGGAAAGACAAGTGCGGCGAAGATTTTTGCAAAAGCGTTAAATTGTGAAAATGGTCCAGCGGCAGAACCTTGTAATGAATGCGAGACATGTAAAAGCATTACAGAGGGATCTAACACAGACGTCATCGAATTTGACGCGGCATCTAATTCACGCGTAGAAGAAATTCGCGACATTATTGAACGTGTACATGTGGCACCTTCCAATGCACGATTTAAAGTCTATATTATTGATGAAGTGCATATGCTGTCCAATTCCGCTTTTAACGCATTGCTCAAGACACTGGAAGAACCTCCTGCCCATGTCGTATTTATTCTGGCAACTACAGAACCTCATAAGTTGCCGCTCACTATCATTTCCAGGTGTCAGCGATTTGATTTCAAACCAATTACGTCACCTGAGATTATTGAGCGAATGGAAAAGGTGATTGGAGAGATTGGCGTTACTGCAGAGACTGGAGCATTGCGCGCAATCGCACAAGCTGCAACAGGTGGTATGCGTGATGCACTTAGTATGCTCGATCAAGCCGTGTCGTTTAGCGGAGATGAGTTGACAACGAGTGACGCCCTACTCGTGACTGGAGCAATTGGTGAAGACATCTTTTATCAACTAGCACAATCTATTCAAGCGAAAGATGCCGGATCTGCATTGTCTTTATTGCACGAATTGATTGCGGAAGGAAAAGATGTCGGCAGACTTGCTGAAGATATGATTACATTCTTCCGTGATATGCTACTGCTTGGCACGGCACCCGAATTGACAGATCTTCTGGAATTGATTTCAGACGGCGATAAATTTCAGGAGCTTGCCCAGGAGTTTCATTCGGATGAATTGTATCGGTATATCGATATCCTTTCAAAAACACAACAAGAAATGCGTTTTTCTAATCATGGGAAGGTCTATATTGAATCCGCTTTATTAAAAATGATTCATTCCGGAGAGCAACGACAAGTATCTACTTCTGCAGCTGATCCTGAAATGGCTCAGAAGCTTGCGTTGCTAGAACAGACGGTTAAACAACTTCAGCAACAACTAGCAGCAGGGGCAGTGCAACAGGCAGCTGAGCCGCAAGTACCAGCAAAAAGGGCTGCTTCAACTGCTTCCAGATCTGCCAAAGTACCAACGGGTAAAATTGTAGAGGTATTAAAAGCAGCAACGAAGTCTGATATTCAAGTGATTCGCGAGCAATGGGCGGGTATGATGCAGAGTATGCAACGCTCCCATGCTGCTTTATTGGAAGAGACGGAGCCCGTAGCAGCATCAGAGTCGGCTTTTGTGCTAAAATTCAAATATGAAATTCATTGCTTGATGGCTTCTGAAAATGCTACATTACAAGCAGGCTTATCGGATGCGTTACTACGGTTAACAGGTAAGGGCTATGAAGTAGTATACGTAGCAGAGGAAAGCTGGTTGGAAGTTCGTGCTGATTTTATTCGAAAAAGTGGATTAACCAGTCAGAAAAGCAAGGAAAACCCTCAACAGTCAGGTGAGGAACAACCAACTTCAGCATTTATGGAAGAAGCATCAATTGAAGATGCTGATCCACTCGTAACTGAAGCTGAGAAAATGTTTGGAAAAGATTTTATTACAATAGAAGAGTAATTTACTAAGGAGGAATTATTTATGCGTGGAGCAGGGAATATGCAAGGTATGATGAAGCAAATGCAGAAGATGCAAAAGAAGATGGCGGAGGCACAGGCAAACTTGGGCAATGAGCGAATGGAAGGTACAGCAGGTGGCGGCATGGTAAAAGTAATCGTATCAGGCCATAAAGAAGTACTTGAAGTTATTATTGATCCAGAAGCGGTAGATCCAGAAGACGTAGAAATTCTACAAGACTTAATTGTTATCGCGACAAATGATGCGATTGCAAAAGCGGAAGAAATTACGAACTCCACAATGGGCCAATTCACAAAAGGAATGAACTTGCCTGGGATGTTCTAGGAGGTTGTATAATGCATTATCCTGAACCTATATCTAAATTAATGGATAGTTTTATGAAGTTGCCAGGCATCGGCCCCAAAACTGCGGGTCGTCTGGCGTTTTTTGTATTAAGTATGAAAGAAGACACTGTGCTGGATTTCGCTAAAGCATTAGTGGATGCGAAACGTAACCTCCAATTCTGTTCAGTCTGTGGCCATATTACAGATATCGATCCATGCTATATTTGTCAGGATCAATCCCGTGACCGCACAACAATTTGCGTCGTGCAGGATCCGAAAGACGTGATTGCTATGGAAAAAATGCGTGACTATCGCGGTTTATACCATGTCTTACAAGGCGCAATATCGCCGATGGATGGTATCGGTCCGGAAGATATCAATGTTCCCTCGTTGTTAACAAGACTTCAGGAAGACGAAGTGGAGGAATTAATTCTTGCGACGAACCCTACTATAGAAGGAGAAGCAACAGCTATGTATATTTCAAGGCTTGTCAGACCATCCGGAATCACGACTACACGTATTGCCCACGGCTTACCTGTAGGTGGAGATCTCGAATACGCGGACGAAGTTACATTGTCTAGAGCATTGGAAGGCCGTCGTGAATTATAGAAAAGCATGGAAAGATAGACTACGAGTGGACTAATTCTCCGCAGAGACGCATATAGATAAGAATCTATGAAATAGAAAGGGCGTTTTCTGTGAGGATTTTAGTCATAGCCATATTAGGAGTCGTATCATTATTGCTATTAAGTATGAGTCGGACCACTCTTGAAAAAAACATGGAGCGCTTATCAGTATTCTGGTTTAGATTAGCTTTTGCGTTCTTTAT
>NZ_CP015109.1:1992500-2065000 GCF_002082015.1 Sporosarcina ureae
CGGGAAGAGCCCAAACCAAGAAGCTTGCTTCTTGGGGTTGTAGGACACTCTATACGGAGTTACAAAGGAATGTGGTAGATGAAGCGACCTGGAAAGGTCCGCCGAAGAGGGTAAAAGCCCCGTAATCGAAAGCACATTCTCTCCAGAGTGGATCCTGAGTACGGCGGAACACGTGAAATTCCGTCGGAATCCGGGAGGACCATCTCCCAAGGCTAAATACTCCCTAGTGACCGATAGTGAACCAGTACCGTGAGGGAAAGGTGAAAAGCACCCCGGAAGGGGAGTGAAATAGATCCTGAAACCGTGCGCTTACAAATTGTCAGAGCCCGTTAATGGGTGATGGCGTGCCTTTTGTAGAATGAACCGGCGAGTTACGATTCCATGCAAGGTTAAGCTGAGAAAGCGGAGCCGCAGCGAAAGCGAGTCTGAATAGGGCGAATGAGTATGGGGTCGTAGACCCGAAACCAGGTGATCTACCCATGTCCAGGGTGAAGGTCAGGTAACACTGACTGGAGGCCCGAACCCACGTATGTTGAAAAATGCGGGGATGAGGTGTGGGTAGCGGTGAAATTCCAATCGAACCTGGAGATAGCTGGTTCTCTCCGAAATAGCTTTAGGGCTAGCCTCAAACGAAAGAATCTCGGAGGTAGAGCACTGTTTGGACGAGGGGCCCATCCCGGGTTACCGAATTCAGACAAACTCCGAATGCCGATGATTTATGTTTGGGAGTCAGACAGTGGGTGATAAGATCCATTGTCGAGAGGGAAACAGCCCAGACCACCAGCTAAGGTCCCCAAGTATCTGTTAAGTGGAAAAGGATGTGGCGTTGCCCAGACAACCAGGATGTTGGCTTAGAAGCAGCCATCATTTAAAGAGTGCGTAATAGCTCACTGGTCGAGTGGCGCTGCGCCGAAAATGTACCGGGGCTAAACAGATCACCGAAGCTGTGGATTGACCTTAGGGTCAATGGTAGGAGAGCGTTCCAAGGGCGTTGAAGCTAGACCGGAAGGACTGGTGGAGCGCTTGGAAGTGAGAATGCCGGTATGAGTAGCGAAAGAAGGGTGAGAATCCCTTCCACCGAATGCCCAAGGTTTCCTGAGGAAGGCTCGTCCGCTCAGGGTTAGTCAGGACCTAAGTCGAGGCCGATAGGCGTAGACGATGGACAACAGGTTGATATTCCTGTACCACCTCCCCGCCGTTTGAGTAATGGGGGGACGCAGTAGGATAGGGTGAGCACACAGTTGGTTGTGTGTCTAAGCAGTGAGGTGGAGAACGAGGCAAATCCCGTTCTCATCTAACACCAGGCTGTGATGGCGAGGAGATTTAATCTCCAGAGTCCCTGATTTCACACTGCCAAGAAAAGCCTCTAGCGAGGCGGGAGGTGCCTGTACCGCAAACCGACACAGGTAGGCGAGGAGAGAATCCTAAGGTGATCGAGAGAACTCTCGTTAAGGAACTCGGCAAAATGACCCCGTAACTTCGGGAGAAGGGGTGCTCTGGTAGGGTGAATAGCCCGAGAGAGCCGCAGTGAATAGGCCCAGGCGACTGTTTAGCAAAAACACAGGTCTCTGCAAAATCGTAAGATGACGTATAGGGGCTGACGCCTGCCCGGTGCTGGAAGGTTAAGAGGAGGGGTTAGCGCAAGCGAAGCTCCGAATTGAAGCCCCAGTAAACGGCGGCCGTAACTATAACGGTCCTAAGGTAGCGAAATTCCTTGTCGGGTAAGTTCCGACCCGCACGAAAGGCGTAACGATCTGGGCACTGTCTCAACGAGAGACTCGGTGAAATTATAATATGCGTGAAGATGCGCATTACCCGCGACAGGACGGAAAGACCCCGTGGAGCTTTACTGTAGCCTGATATTGAATTCCGGTGCAGCCTGTACAGGATAGGTAGGAGCCTTGGATTCCGGAGCGCCAGCTTCGGAGGAGGCATTGGTGGGATACTACCCTGGCTGTATTGGACTTCTAACCCTTGCCCGTGATCCGGGCAGGAGACAGTGTCAGGTGGACAGTTTGACTGGGGCGGTCGCCTCCTAAAGAGTAACGGAGGCGCTCAAAGGTTTCCTCAGAATGGTTGGACATCATTCGCAGAGTGCAAAGGCATAAGGAAGCTTGACTGCGAGACCTACAAGTCGAGCAGGGTCGAAAGACGGACTTAGTGATCCGGTGGTTCCGCATGGAAGGGCCATCGCTCAACGGATAAAAGCTACCCCGGGGATAACAGGCTTATCTCCCCCAAGAGTCCACATCGACGGGGAGGTTTGGCACCTCGATGTCGGCTCGTCGCATCCTGGGGCTGTAGTCGGTCCCAAGGGTTGGGCTGTTCGCCCATTAAAGCGGCACGCGAGCTGGGTTCAGAACGTCGTGAGACAGTTCGGTCCCTATCCGTCGCGGGCGCAGGAAATTTGAGAAGAGCTGTCCTTAGTACGAGAGGACCGGGATGGACATACCGCTGGTGTACCAGTTGTCTTGCCAAAGGCATCGCTGGGTAGCTATGTATGGACGGGATAAATGCTGAAAGCATCTAAGCATGAAGCCCCCTTCAAGATGAGATTTCCCATTACGCAAGTAAGTAAGATCCCTCAAAGATGATGAGGTGGATAGGTCTGGGGTGTAAGTACGGCGACGTATGTAGCTGACAGATACTAATCGATCGAGGACTTAACCTATTATAAAAAGTAGTTACTTGAACTACACAATGTCCTTTATTCAGTTTTGAGTGAACAAGCTTTACTCAAAGAGTCTAGTAACGATGGCGAAGAGGTCACACCCGTTCCCATACCGAACACGGAAGTTAAGCTCTTCAGCGCCGATGGTAGTTGGGGGTTTCCCCCTGTGAGAGTAGGACGTTGCTAGGCACGCGAAGCCATTCCCTATGGGGAGTGGCTTTTTTGTGTTTTGTAATGGAAAAAGTTGAATGGAATATTGATGTATCCATACTTTACTCGCTCATAGATCTGGGTTATTCGCTCTATTTATTATATTAAACGCTCTATTGTGTTGCTTAACCGCTCATTGAGTTACGATCATCGCTCAATCACTTCGCGTATCCGCTCAATGAGCCTGGAAAATCGCTCTATGCCTCTGTATATCCGCTCAAAGGGTCACAGTAACCGCCCAATAAATCACGGCAAGTGCTCTATCACACGGTTTAACCGCTCAATCCCCTTACATACCCGCTCAATAAGTAACGCACAACCGCTCAATCCTCTCGTATATCTGCCCAGTGAGTCACGGCAAATGCTTAATCGTCCTCCACTGTCAACGGCCACCGCTCTATATCGCTCCATTTAAACGTTCAACAAACCCTGTCAACAACTGCTTCAAATCAGGCATCTAGCTCACCAGTATCCATAACTATCGCTGGCATACTTATGTAAGGTAGAACACACTAGACAACCGAGACAACAACAAAAGAATCCATGTTGAAAAACCCATGGATTAGATAGCAAAGATTCTTATTCAATTTGATTAAAGCGGGCTAACTAATCATACGGAGTAGTAAATATCTTCATCGCTTTCGTATCGTACAGCAATGGAAAGCCCATTGTTTGATTGGAATTTTAGTGCGGTAGTGTCTAGGTTACCCGTAAGTATAGAAAACGAATGTCGATCTTGTTGGGTGGGTAGAAGAGAATAGTGGATAATATCATGAATGAGGGAAGACATTTCTTCATACGACGTAAAAATATAATACTCATTAACCATATAAGCTGGCATATTGTTCATCTCCTTTTAACCTAACTTAAAGACTTAATTGACGGGAGAGTGAAAAGTGAATTTTATATTCGGCAACTAATGGAGTGCCAGCTTCGTTTAAAAGCTAGTATTATACTTTGTTTTACAATAAGTATATGTGTAAATAGAAAATCATTCTACCATTATTATATAGCAGAATGAAATAAAATACTATTGAGTATTGTCAATTTTTCGAAAAATGAGTAATATGATTATTTTCTTAAACTGAACATTGTTTGCATAAAGGCTAACAATGCATTTTTATCTTCCACGGATAATCTTACTCCATTAAAAGATACTTGTTCTTGCAATAGGATCTCAAGGCTATGTTCTCTAGTCGGTTTATTGCTTGTTGGAGAAGAAATAGCTCGATCTACTGTTTCATTAGGCAAGTAACCTGCTAATATTAGTAATTCATTTTTATCTGCTTCTAATGCTGCTGCTAGTGCGCAAATTGTTTCTCGGGAAGGGTTGTATCTACCTTTTTCTAATGAGGCAATGAAAGAGTAACTCAGGCCAGCGAGGTCTGCTAAGTAACGTAATGTCATCTGTCTTTGTTCGCGTAATTTTTTTAGGCGATTTCCAAATTCATTCAAATATATTACCACCTTATCTATTTACAGACTATTGTTAAAAAGTGTGTACTACTATCATAACCTGTATAGTAACAAATAAAAAGAAATACTGTATTAATGTTTATAGGTAAAAAGACTATACTTTTTAAATATACAGAAGTCAGTGAAATACACAATAGAAGTTTTGCCATTGAATTACAGACAAATTGGTTAGAACATACTCAAATTGTTTATCATACTCTTTCTATATCTCCATTCTACTTTATTAGTCAGGGAACTGCTATACTCCAAATCCCTCAACCTTAACATGTCTATATGCTACCTAGAATAGCTGATCAAAGAATTCCAGCATGAGTATCAATTTTAAATAAACCGAGTAGTCTTTCAATAAATGTGTTGACAAAAAGAACTAAACGCCATATTATGTGTTGTAAGACTAAACAAAGAGTTTTTTTAATTTAAATGTTTAGGAAAACAACACAACGCAATATTAATAATTAGAAGGGAGATGAGAAGTATTTTCTCTGTATAAAAAAGAGCAGTATTATATTTAACATTTACTTTTACAGCTATCAAGTACTACTAGTTTTATTGATTAGTTTGTACTCCTGTTTATTGTTGATGAACTTAAATAAACCGTACAAACGGTCTGAACTCCTTATTAACACTAGTCGTACTGAATGCTTAGTGTAATATTCGTAGTTTTTACAAATAGGCTTTTAAAAATGTGGCGACACAGAAAGTGCAGGTGTTGGGAATGCGTTATGAATATGGGATCTCTCATGGTTTTAGCCAATTAAAATTTATTTCTTTTTTGCTACTTCTAAGCTCTTTTTTATTGATGGGAGGGTGTTCACCATTATTTGGAGGTGGAAAAAGTGGTAGTTCAGGTGCTGTTGCACTAGCTAGTCAAAAGGTAGACCCCTATATAGGTGAAAAAAGTGAAGTACTTTCCTATGTATGGACAACTAGAAAAGAGTTATCACTTACGTTTAACGGAATGGCCGACCAAAAGACGATGGTGGCGCTCTTGGATGCTCTAGAGAAAAACAATATTCCAGCTACGTTCTTTCTACCAGGTATTCGAGTAGCGGAAGAACCTGAAATTGCCAAAATGATTTTAGAACGCGGCCACGAAATAGAAAACAACACATTAAACCAAATGAATCTTCAAAATACAAGTTACGAGCAGCTGTACAAAGAAGTAAAACTCAGTAATGAAGTAATCCGAAATGAAACGGGAGTAACACCCCGTTATGTCAGAACGAGATCAGGCGAATACAATGAAGATCTTCAAGCCATAACTGCACAGCTTGGTATGGATGCGGTTGTTCACTACACAATCAACCCACGTGAAGGGGATATGCAGGGAGCAAAGTCAATTGGTGAATATATTGAAAGATATATAACACGAGGCGCAATTATTTCCATGCATACAGATATTAACCCTGAGGTAGTAGATGCAATTCCATATATTGCGAAGGCTGTAGAAAACACTGGTTATCAATTAATCCCACTAAAGGAATTAATTGATAGAGGTACCGAGCGTAAGCCACTTGAACAAATTGCAGGCTATGATCAAATCAAAGTCAATCCAAACTATAAAGATATAAAGCCAAATATTTTCTACGATGCTCCTACTGAAGAAAAAGTGATTGCGCTGACATTTGACGACTGGGCAAGCGATTACACAGTTACAAAGATTCTCGATATTTTGAAGGAGGAGAAAGTACCCTCTACGTTCTTCTTGATTGGTAAAGGTGTTGAGAAAAATCCAAACTTAGCACGCGCTATTTATGAACAAGGCCATGAAGTTGCAAGTCATTCTTATGGCCATGAGATAGTAACAGAAATGACACCTGAAGAACTGCAAGAGGATTTGGTTAAAGCACATAAAATCATTACTGAAGCGATTCAAGCAAAACCCACTATGCTGTTCCGTCCTGCTACTGGTGAAATAGATGAAAATACAGCGAAAATTGCAATGGCAACAGGTTATAAAAGCATTGCATTATATGATGTCACCCCTTTTGATTGGGATACAGCAAATGATGCCGATGAAATTCTCAAACGTGTTGTCAACAAACGTGGAGATGGAAGTGTCATTGTACTTCACATCTTGGATGGCACGCAGACGATTGAAGCACTCCCAAAAGTTATCCATACATTACGCGATCAAGGCTATACATTTAAACATATGACAGAATTAATGCGAATGAAGAATAACTAAAAATGGAGATGGTATGGATGGTGAATTCATTATACGAGCGAATCATGTATAGACAAGAAAAGATTGCAGTGGTTGGTTTAGGTTACGTCGGACTGCCAGTAGCTATTGCATTTTCTGAAGTGGCTGATGTAATTGGTTTCGATGTAAGTGAAAAAAAGATTGACCAGTTAGTTGCTGGAATTGACGTGACAGGTGATGTTGGAGATGAACGAATTCGAGATGCTAATATGCTATTCACCTCCAATGAAAAAGATTTACAAGACGCCAAGTTTTTCGTTGTTGCAGTTCCAACACCCATTCAATCAGGAAACTTGCCCGACTTGAAAGCTCTTCAGTTGGCTAGCCAATTGGTAGGGCGAAACATGAAGAAAGGGTCAGTCGTAGTCTATGAGTCAACTGTCTATCCTGGCGTGACAGAGGAAGTGTGCATACTTGAACTAGAAGGCGCATCCGGCCTGAAATTCGGTACGGACTTTACAGTAGGCTATTCACCAGAGCGCATTAATCCGGGTGATCAAGTCCATCGTTTAGAAAATATTATTAAAATTGTCTCTGGCAGTGATGAGGAAACACTAGATACTGTGGCAAGTGTCTATGAAATGATTATTGACGTTGGAGTATATCGAGCAGAATGCATCAAAGTGGCAGAGGCAGCGAAAGTTATTGAAAATGCCCAACGGGATATTAACATTGCTTTTATGAATGAACTCTCCATGTTGTTCAATCAAATGAAAATTGATACGCAGGCGGTATTGCGTGCAGCAAAAACGAAGTGGAACTTCCTACCGTTTTCTCCGGGGTTAGTAGGCGGTCACTGCATAGGAATCGATCCTTACTATTTAACATATAAAGCAGAGGACTGCGGATACCGATCTAAAATTCTCCTTGCAGGGCGCCATATCAATGATTCCATGGCAGCCTATATTTCCCAGCAAATTCTTAAGATTCTCGCGCAGCAGAAAGTGAATATGAATACTATCAAAATAGGTGTACTCGGCCTTACATTTAAAGAAGATTGTCCTGACTTCCGTAACACAAAAGTACTCGATATTATCAAAGAATTAAAAGAGTATGGAATCGAACCAATTGTCGCAGACCCGTTAGCAGACCCCCAAGCGGTCAAAGAAGAATGTGATATCACACTCGCCTCTATTGATAATTTCAAAGAACTGCACGCAGTGATTGTTGCAGTACCTCACGAGGCATACAGAGGACTAACGCTAGAAGACTTTCAGAACATGTTTGAGACGGAAACTACTCAATTACTAATTGACGTTAAGGGGATTTACAATAAAAAAGAATTTGAAGACCAGCATATCCGATATTGGAGTTTATAAGAAAGGTGTGGAATTACGGTGAAAGAAAAATCAGAAGCCAAAAAGATAATCAGACACACTAGTGAATCGACACTTCTTCCGAACGTTCCAATATTGCGAAGAGATGAAGAGGGCAACGAGGTTGAAACAAATCGCTTGTTAAAAGACTCCTACTCATGTGACCTTAACGTAATAGTGAGAATGAAAAGATTTAGTGCCAAGATGAAAACAAAAGCTATCGAAATATCCAAGACGGAGCTAATCGTAGACTTCGATTCTTCCATGAATTCACTGAAGTCTGGAGATGTTGTATACTTGCGCTTCAAAATTCCACAAGGGACGATGGCGGAAGGGTACGAGTCGACGGTGAGAATCCGAGGAACGGTCAGTTGGCAGGAAGTAAAGATGCCGACTGGTGAAATAACTTGGAAAATGGTCTTTAAATTTGTCGAGTCATTGGATTCCTACTTCCAACGAACAAAATGGAGATTTATTACGACTTTTACGCTTGCCAGTCTGCTGCTTGTCGCGTTCTTTATTGTATTGATGCGTATTGAGAGTTTAGTATACTTCAAATTCAATAAATTTATTTATTTTTATAGTTTAATTGCAGCTACATTTTTGCTAACGCGGTATATATTTGGTGCCTTTTATAGGAACGTACCGATCAATTCACATTATCGTCCTGGTGTTTCTATTATCATTCCAGTCTTTAATGAAGAAGAGTGGATTCATAAAACGATTTACAGCTGTCTGAATCAAAACTATCCAATTGACAAACTGGAAGTAATTGTCGTGGATGATCAGTCGACAGATCGTACAGTAGAAAATGTTTGGAAGGCTGTAGAAAAGCTAGAGCAGGAAGATGAAGTTTACAAAATTAACGAACGATTACAAGTATATGTAATGTCGCAAAATGGAGGAAAACGTGAAGCTTTGGTGGACGGTGTTGCATTAGCTACACATGATCTTGTTGTATTCGTTGATTCAGATAGCTTCCTCGAGCCCAATGCTATTTTGAACTTAGTTCAGCCATTCCAGGATCCTAAAATGGGTGGAGTGGCAGGAAGAACAGATGTTGAAAATAAATATACAAACAGTATTACTAAATTACAAGTCGTACGTTATTACATTGCTTTTCGAGTCATGAAAGCAGCCGAATCATATTTTGATTGTGTCACTTGTTTATCGGGTCCATTGTCTTGCTATAGAAAGTCTTTAATTCTCGAGAATCAGGATGATTGGCTTAATCAAACTTTCTTAGGGCAACCGGCAACATTTGGCGATGATCGTAGTATGACCAATTTCATTTTACAAACACACCGCACGGCATATCAAGATAATGCAATCTGTTCAACAGTGGTGCCGGATAATTTTGGTGTGTTTTTAAAACAGCAAATGCGCTGGAAACGCTCTTGGTTACGCGAATCACTACGAGCAGGAACATTTATTTGGAGGAAAGAAGTATTCATGGCTCTGTTCTTTTACGTAGGTCTGATTGTCCCAATCGCGGCACCCGTTGTCGTACTGTATAACTTAGTCTATGTGCCGTTGTTTCACGGTGTAATCCCAACCACCTTCTTGATGGGCTTATTCTTGATGGCCTTCATGATGAGTACCGCCTACTTGTTCTTTAAGAAAAGCAGTCTTTGGATCTTCGGATTTTTCTTTGTTTTGATGTATGAGGCTGTTCTGTTATGGCAGATGCCTATTGCATGGGTGACATTCTGGAAATCTACTTGGGGAACACGCGATACACCACAAGATATCGAAGCGCGTGAGAAGAAGTTGGGGAAGAAGCTGAAAAAAGATCCTCTAACTATCAAATCATAACTATATGAATTTGTAGACAAGGAGAATGACAAATGAAACAAAAAAGTGATGAAATATTAGATTACGAAAAGAAGAATCGGCGGAAAGTCAGACGATCAATTTTTCAAATAGGTATTTTATTAGTCATTGGTTTCCTTGTGTTCCAAACGTTTGTCGAAATGAATCGTTATGATGCATCGGATACTAAAGACTGGAAGAACACGAGAGGTTTTATTGCTCTTTCATATCCAGGTGTTTCAAGGGATGGGTCAGATTCTTTGTTTGCTAAGAAACAAATGCAACGACAGCTAGAGGCGTTGACGAACCAAGGGTACGAGACAATTTCTCAACAAGATATTCTAAACTTTTACAATAATAAGAAGCCGTTGCCTGAAAAAGCATTATTCCTCGCTTTCGAAGATGGACGTACGGATACGAGCGTATTTGTCAATCCACTGTTAAAGAAGTATAACTACAAAGCGACATTGCTCTCTTTTGCCAACAAATTAGACGAGAACGATAAGCGTTTTCTTCAGCCCTCACATCTAAAACAGATGCAAAAAAGCGGTTTCTGGGAATTAGGTAGCAATGGAAACCGTTTAACGTATATCAATATCTTCAATAAAGAAGGTACCTTCTTGAATATTCGTGATGATGACGAAGTACTGAATAAAGACGAAATCAATTCGTACAACCACTTTTTGATGGACTTCATCCGTGATCAGAACTTGATTCCGAGTGAGAATCGAGTGGAGATGGAAAAGCGGATTACAAATGACTATGAAGATATGCGCAATGTGTATCAAAAACAATTGGGTACTGTGCCCGGTGTCTACATGATTATGCATGCAAATGGTTTATATAATACAGCAAATAAATTGGTTACTGATGTCAATGACAAAGAGATTAGAAAAACATTTGATATGCACTTCAATCAAGAAGGGGATGCATATAACACAAAAGATAAAGAATTATATAACCTAACCCGCGTCCAGCCCAAGACTTCCTGGTCAACAAATCATTTACTCATGAAAATTTCACATGATACAAATCAGAAGATAGATTTTATAAATGGTGACGAAAAACAAGCTAAACAGTGGAAGACGATTGAAAGCGCGGCGGAGTTTCATGATAATACAATCACTCTGACGTCAAAAGCAAGAATGTATGGAAAACTGGTTCTGAAAGAGAGTACGAACAAGGATATACAGTTCACAGGAAAAGTGGGCGGTACTGCTGAAGGTCAACAATCTGTTTACTTAAGACGTAGTGATAATGGTGATTCATATGTAAAAGTTGCATTTGAAAACGACCATCTAGTAATAGAAGAAAAAGTGGCAGGACAGTTGAAAGAAATACTTGAAACAAAACAAATATCCAAAGCTACAATACAGCAAACAACCGATCAAGATAAAACTGACTCAGAAAAAGAAGAAAAAGCACACCAACAAAAGATATTTAATGAAAAAAACTTAAAAATTGAACTTCAAGATAATAAATTAACCATCTGGCTGAATGACGAAAAGGTTATCGATAAGCTAATTGTCAACCGAGACATTCAGGTTGGAAAGCTAGCACTAGGTTCTACATGGATACCAGGAGAATTCCATGATCCAATTCATGACGCACAGTTTAGTGATGTGACAATTTCTTCTTTGACGAAAAGTGATGTTGAACAGACGACATTATTTACAAATAAAATACAAAAGCCACAGCAACTAATGTATACATTTGTCGGTTCAATTAAGTCGGCAATGAACTGGGTAGTCGACAACTTCTAATGACTGGCATGTAAAAAAGGCGGAGATTTCAATGTCCACTAATAAAAAAGTATTATTCATTGTGATTTCCTGCTTCTTTTTTAGTGGATGTCAGGAAAAGAAACAGCAAACTATGAATGTGTCAGGTCTAGATCAATTAGAGTTTTCAGCGTGGGTGACGGAATGGCAATGGCAAAGTGGAGTGGAAGACCTCCGACAAGTTCATGGTGTGCATAGGGCGCAGGTTTTTGCAGCGTATTTTGATGAGGAGGATCACGTCTACTTGCGGGATAAAATGGATGACGCTATTGCCGCAATGAAGAAACTATCAAAGGAACGTAATATACCTTTAGATTTAACGATTGTGAATGACCAGTTTCTACCTAATGGAACAGTCGTGCACAAAGACCCTGAGTTAATTGGACGTTTGGTAGAAACACCAGAAAGTCGTGAAAGGCATATTGATAACATCTTAAATTATATCGATGCCTATCAATTCGAAGGGCTAGAAATAGACTATGAAAATATAAATAAAGATGACCTGCCCAACTTGCTTCAATTTTATAAAGAATTATATGACGTTCTTCAGGCACAAGGAAAACCGTTGCGTATTATAGTGGAACCCAATTTACACGTGGAACAATACCATTTCCCGACAGGACCAGTCTACGTCATGATGGCATATAACTTATATGGGAGCCACTCGGAGCCAGGTCCGAAAGCGAATGATGAATTCATTCGAACAGTAGTGAAAAAAATGAATACTTTACCCGGGCAACCAATTATTGCTCTATCGGCTGGCGGTTTTAGTTGGCAACACGGGAGCGATGAAACGAAACCCCTCACAGAAACAGAGGCAGAGGAACTTGCTAAAAAAAGTAAAGTTATACCTATACGAGATCCATCCAGTGGCAGTATGTATTTTGATTACAAGGATAAATACGGCAAAGCATTCACTGTTTGGTACGGAGATCAGCAGACCTTGTATCAGTGGATAAAAATTGCAGCAGAAGAGGGTCAAACGAGGGTTTCTTTATGGCGAATGGGTGGAATGGAAACATCTACATTGGAATTCCTAAATAAAGCAGTCAATTATAAAGCTTCAGTGAGAGGAGAAAACGGGATGTTGGCCAATCATATAAAAAAACTCAGGAAAGAAATGAACCTGACGCAGGCTGAATTGGCTGAGCGGGTAGGCATCGGACGTACAGCTTTATCCAAAATAGAAAACGGAGCTTACTATCCAAGCGCTAAAACAATGAAGAAAATCTCGGATGTACTCAATAAGCCAATCGGAGAAATATTTTTTAATACAGATGTATCATGAAGTTCCGCAGGTTGATAGGTAGATCAGGATCTGGTGTGAGACCTATAGCAATCGAGGGGAGAGAAAACTTGTGAATGTACATGGAGCTAATGGGAAAGTTAAAATGCCTATAGCAAACAAGGAGATAATCAGTAGAAAAGACATAGAAATTCCTATTCACGCAGGATTGGTTCGACTTACTATCGTCCGCGCACCCGTAGGCTATGGAAAGACTATGTTGCTGAGTAAAAAGTTCTCCGAAATAACTGACTCGACGGCATGGCTCACATTAGACGAAATGGACAATGATCCCGTTAGATTTTGGAATCACGTGATCATGTCCATCGAGAAAAGTGGGAATACAATCCGTGCGGATAGGCTATTGCGTTTCATCAAAACAAGCCCGCCCTATTCTATGATTATTGATATGCTATTGAATGAACTCAGTAGCCAAACAACAAAAATCACACTTGTTTTAGACGATTATCATATGGTCACGAATCCAGTCATCCATAAAATGATGAACCAATTCATCGATTATTTACCACATTATGTGAAAATTTTCATAACAAGCAAAGACGAAGTACCCCTGACCATCTCCAAATGGCGGCCAAAGGGCTGGATATATGAAATTGGTATTCAACAACTTCAATTTCAATTAGACGAAGTCCGAGAGTTTTACCAGAAACGTTCTCCGCAATCGAGCCATTCAAAACTTTTCTATCAGCAAGTATTACGTATTACAGAAGGTTGGCCTTTAGGTATTCAATTGTTAAATATGACGGGTTCAGAAGAAGTTCTCCAATGGGAAGCAAAAGATTTCTCTATCTCGTCACCGGTAGTAACAAATTACTTACTGTATGAAGTATTTTCTAGACTCAGTCCCTCTATGCAAGAGTTTCTCATGCGTACTTCAGTGTTGAAAGATGTAACTCCCGAAAGTTGTAATCAGGTATTGAACCGAAATGATAGTGGAGAGGTATTGAGAGATATGGAGGAGGAGGGGGTATTCACCAATCAGTTAAGAGACAATCAGTTGACATACAGATACCATGATCTTTTTTTGATGGTTCTACGGAACGAAATGCATCATCGCTTTTCGCAAGACAGTGTAACAAAAATTTATGCTAAAGCTGCGCATGTTCAATATAAACAAGGAGATTATGCAACGGCGATCGAGCTAGCGATTAAAGGGAAATTATTAGATGTAGCCAATCATTGGATTGAAGAGAACCTAGTAAATATCTTCGTATCCAAACAGAATGAGATGTTCATGAGATGGATCATGATGCTACGTAAACATTCTTTTGAACTCCATGCAGAAACGCTGGCAATATACGCGTTTAATCTAGCTATTCGGTTTGAAATGGATAAGGCAGAATCGGTTATTCGAGAACTAGATCGTCGGAATGAAAAAACAAATTGGAAAGATGAAGACTCTTTAAAAGACGCGTCGCTAATTTTAGACATTGTAAAAGCCTTTACGTTGTTTAGGGATCAAGGATGTACAAAGAAAAAAGTCACACATTTACAGAAAGTAATTCACGTTCATCCGTTTCCTGCTAATTCCCGATGGAAAAACGTGTCGATCATCTATAACCACTTTGAACCACAATTACTGAGAACGAGCTTGGGCAACAAAGGTAATCTAATTTCTATCAAACAATTATCTACATTGAACGACATTTTGCAAAATGATACATTTCTCGCTCATAACCTATCAAGATACAGTCATGGTCTACAAGCTGAAGTATTGTACGAAATGAATTTGCTGCATGAATCTGAGCAATATAGTAAAAAAGCCTTGGAATATACTTACCATTATAATGATGTAGGCTTGTCTATACCGATGTACGTTTTGCAAGCTAAAATTTTTCTGGCTAATGAACAGTTTACCGAAGCTCAAGCTATACTGAATCACGCCATGGAATCAGCAGCCCATCCTAATTGGCAATGTATTTTGGTTACAATGAAAGCCTTAAGCTATATTCGGGAAGGTGACCTAGAACGAGCAGAGTGTGAATTGAACAAATCATCCAATTTAACACATCAGCAAACAGAATCGGGTTTGGAATTCTGGATGCTTGTACAAGCAAGACTGCATATAGCCAAAGGTAATACACGAAAAGCACTTAATTATATTGAGCAAGTGTCGCAAGAAGCTCAAGAAAAATCTCAGATGACAATTATTATGGAGACAAAGGTATTGCGATCAATTTGTATGTGGAAAAACAACAAAAAGAAGTTGGCGATCGATATACTTCATGAAGCATTGGAGCTAGCAGTCAAATCAGGCTATAAACGTATGTTTTTAGAAGAAAAATCTTTGAACCCGGTAGTAATGAGTTATATAAAAAGCCGAATGAACTTTGAACAGCCACAATGGAAAACAGTGCCACTTGTCTTTGCTCAATCGTTGCAGAAGGACCATACCGATCACCCTGTAGCTACTCATCACAATAGCAAACCGAATTTGACTCCTCGCGAAGAAGAGTTGATTAAGGCGCTTGCAACCGGCGCTTCTAATAAAGAAATTGCGGAACAGCTCTTTCTTTCTGTGGGAACCGTAAGAGTATATCTATCAAAAATCTACAAGAAACTCCATGTCAGTTCACGGACCCAGGCGGTTTTGCAGGCCAAAGACTGGCGGTAGCACGACAATAAACTACTATCAATGTGAGGGTGGTTATCATGGTCATACTATTAGCATCAAAAATACAAATACCAGCACAGCACAAAGAGTGGATTAGTAGAGAGAATATGATCGCTATTCAACATGAGGCAGTTCAGTCAAAAGTTCTGTTTATCAATGCTCCAACGGGTTATGGAAAAACGACATTTTTGACTCAGTGGTCAGATAATTTAAATGAAAACGTCGCATGGTTGACAGTCGATCAAGCGGATAATGAGCCTCTCCAATTTTTTCGTTATATCATCTATACCGTTTATTCAGCTTGCAATTTGCTGCCAAATGAGGAATTACAGCAACAATTGGCCAATGCAGATCGCGATAAACTGAATGCGATGTGGAATTTCTACAAACAACTGGGTAGCGTAATGACGAAACAAGTTCGATTAATTATTGATGACTTTCATCATATCAACTCTCCTGAACTATTGGAAATGATCCAGTATTTTGTAATGGAACTACCTGAACCATTGAAAATTTGTTTCGCCAGTCGCCATTTTCCTCCCTTTACACTTGCACTCTGGCAATCCTTATTCACTGTCACCGAAGTCAAGACGAAACATCTACGTTTCACAGTTGAAGATATGAAAAAGTACCTGAAGCATCAACCTCAACAGCAACAATTAGTGTGGCAAGAATTCATTCAGGCAGAAGGTTGGCCCGCAGGACTTCGAAACGCATTGCAGCCTCAAGGTATGTGTAACCAAATACAATCTGACCGACATCGACAGTATGCTATGAATGTTTTGATGAATGATCTATGGGATAGTTTCTCAAACTCGGCACAACATTTTCTGTTAGCAACATCCATTTTGAATACAATGGATCATAATCTATGCGACGCACTACTAGGGAATAAAGAAAGCTTGGTTCATTTACAAAGTCTAGAGGAAAAAGGCTTTTTCATAGAGAGAGATACTGAAAAAGATGCACATTATCGTTATCATCCTCTTTTCGCTGTCGCGTTGCAACAAAACTTGCACCAAACCTATTCAAAGAGCTTTATAGTAGAATTGCATAAAAAAGCAGCGGGTGTATATTTTCAGCAAGGTGATATAGTGCAAGCAATCACGCATGCCATAATAGGCAAGGCGTATCCACTTGCGAGTACTTGGATGATGAATTACGGTGAAGATATTATAAAGAATAGAGAGACCTTAACCTTCATATCTTGGTGCCGTGAATTTGAAATAGCTAATATTCCATTGGCTTTAGATCTTCAACTATTGTATGCCTTTTCTCTTCTTGCTGAGCACCAAGTGGATGCAGCGGATCTCGTCACAAGCCGAATGACGACCCAAGAAAATCAAAAAGATTGGAACGCTTTTACTGTAAGAAGCCAATCCGCTGCATACGATTATTTTTTGATCAAGTCCTACATCACTATCATACGAATGGGGGGTATGACAGAGGTGGGGCAGTGGCTGCAAAAAGGTTTTGATCTTCATATAAAAAAGCGTTCCAAATTATACGTAATGCCCCTCCAGTTTAATAAAACAGAGCCTACGTTATCGCGCACACCATTAGGTTCTCCTAAAAAATTAGCAATCCATGAATACCAACAAGTACGACTGGAATGGCAATCTTGTCGAGGAAATGAGCTTTCTATTATCGGCTATGATCACGGAATTCAAGCGGAAAGGTTGTACGTGAAAGGCTTACTAAAAGAAGCCAGAGAACATCAAGTAGAAGCACTTCTTTCAGCTCATCATTACCAAGATCCAGGCTTGCTAATACCTATGTATATGCTGAGTTGTAAACTGTATATCGCGAATGGTGAGATGGAAAATGCACATCGAACGTTGCAAAGGGCTTTGTTATATACAGAAGAAAGCCACTGGAGAGGATTTCTATATGCTTTCGAAGCATTCATTTACTTGACGCAGGATAATCTAGAAGAGGCAGAAATAGCTTTCTCAAAAATGCAGAATGGATATAAAGAAGGTACCTCACAACATCCATTTGTCGTACTCGTAGAAGCGAGATTACTTCTGAAGAAAGGTCAATGGGAGGATGCATTGAAGAAAGTGCTACATGTGAAATTTGAAGCAATACAGGAAGGACAAATTGAGACATTGATCGAAGCAAACATCTTAGAAAGCCTATGCTATGCCTATCAAGAATCCTGGCTGGAAATGGCTCAAACTTTACATGATGCCATGACCCATAGTAAAGAGTACGGTTATATACAGTTGTTCACTAGGGAAGAGGGTATGGAATCGATGTTGAAAGAATATAAAAAAATACGAAAGCAATCCCATGAGTGGAATTGGACACAAGTTCCCTACTTCTACGTAGAAAGCTTAGTGCTGGCAACAAAAAAGCGGGATTCGGCACTTGATTCACTGACACCAAGCGAGCAAGAAGTGTTTTCATTACTTGTACTAAGTCAAACCAATCCAAAGATAGCAAGAAATCTAACTTTGACGGAGGAGAGTGTAGGCGTCTACTTGACTTCTATATATGAAAAATTAAGTGTCAAATCAAGAGCACAAGCTATGTTAAAAGCATATAAACCATATGATGTGACCTGAAAAGCGATACTCCTTTAGTCAGGAGTGTCGCTTTTTGCTATACTGAATGAAAGTAAAGGAGTGCGTGCTAGATGAAATATCAAGATCGTCCACTTGTGCAAGCCCTGCAGCGTTTCCTCAACCAGAAGCCTGTTTCATTCCATGTACCGGGACATAAAGGAGGGGCATTATCCGATTTGCCGACAGCTGTGCGTCAGGCACTTGCATATGATTTGACGGAGCTCGCAGGACTTGATGACTTGCATGAAGCGACAGGTGCGATTAAAGAAGCAGAAGACAAGTTGGCATGTCTTTATGGAAGCGAACGGAGTTTCTTTCTAGTGAATGGTTCGACAGTAGGAAACCTGGCTATGTTGTATGCAACAGTTCAGCCGGGAGACTTGGTAATGGTGCAACGTAATGCACATAAATCTATATTCAATGCACTGGAACTGACAGGTGCGAATCCAGTGTTTCTCTCTCCGGATTGGGATGAACAGACGCAAACGGCTGGAACGGTTTCATTGAAGACTGTAAAAGAGGCACTCACGCAGTATCCGGATGTGAAAGCTGCTATTTTCACCACGCCTACTTATTATGGAATAGTAAATAGAGACCTTAGACAAATTATAGAAGTATGTCGTAGCCGCAATATACCAGTCCTCATTGATGAAGCGCATGGTGCTCACTTCATAGTACATGATGCATTTCCTAAGAGCGCACTCGAACTCGGAGCAGATCTGGTCGTTCAGTCCGCGCATAAAACATTACCAGCGATGACGATGGCGTCGTTTTTACATATCCGTTCAAAATTTATAAGAACGGAAAGAGTAGCACATTACCTCCAAATGTTACAATCAAGCAGTCCATCTTACTTAATGATGGCATCTTTGGATGATGCCAGGTATTATGCAGAGACGTATAATGAAAAAGACTATGAAAGTTTTCAAGTATACAGAAATAACTTAATTCAAGGTCTATACAATACGCCTTGCGTTGAAGTAATCGAGACAGATGATCAACTGAAGTTGCTCGTACGCGCAACAGGTCATTCAGGATACGTCTTGCAGGAAGCATTGGAGCAACAGGGCATTTACCCTGAGTTGGCGGATCTGTACCAAGTGTTGCTTGTACTGCCTTTGGTAAAAGCAAGGGATGAAGTATGCATCGATGACGTAGCGAACAAATTTAAAAATGCAATGGACTGTTTAGCGGAGAAAGAGATTACGTCAGTGCGGGTCAACAACTATTTATCAAACAGTGCTCCGTCAACAGTAGTATATACAGCAACCCAGCTTCATACGATGGATAAGGAATGGGTAAGTATGCAGAGTGCAACTGGAAAAGTAGCAGCGGAAGCGATTATTCCGTACCCACCAGGCATTCCTCTATTATGTGCGGGAGAATGTATTAACCAAGACCATATAAAACAAATATACGATCTATTGGTGGCTGGTTGTAGGTTTCAAGGGGCCATCAATCGAGAGACGAAACAAGTAAAAGTAGTTTTGAATAGATAGGGGAATAGAAGATGACGGGATTATTCATTAGTTTTGAAGGGCCGGAAGGGGCTGGTAAGACTACCGTATTGCAAAAAATAGCGGAGCGCTTAAAGGCACATGGAGAAGATGTAGTCATGACACGTGAACCGGGTGGAATTCCTATTGCAGAAAAAATTCGAGAAGTGATTTTGGATTCGAATCACAGTACAATGGATGGTAAGACAGAAGCGTTGCTGTATGCGGCTGCCCGTAGACAACATTTAGTAGAGAAAATCATACCTGCTCTGAAGCAGAATAAAATTGTATTATGTGACCGTTTCATTGATAGTTCATTGGCATATCAAGGGTTTGCACGTGGACTAGGTATAGATGAAGTACTATCAATCAACTTGTTTGCTATTGGGGAGTACATGCCCGATTGCACAATTTACTTCGATGTGCCACCTGAAGTAGGATTAGCCCGGATATGGAAAGACAAAGACCGTGAGCAGAACCGTCTGGATTTGGAAAAACTGGAGTTTCATGAGCGAGTGTACAAAGGCTATCAAGAAGTGATAGCAAGGGATGACAGGCGAATCCAAGTGGTAGATGCACACCAGCTACCAGCGCAAGTCGTGGAAAATGTTTGGCGAATTGTAAGTTCAGAAGTCAACTTACATAAGAATTCATGATATAATAATGAAGAAATATATTTTTATGAGAAATCGGAAAAGGGGAGAGTACATTGAAACTGATTGTAGCAGTGGTACAGGACCAAGATAGTAACCGATTATCTTCTGCATTGACTAAAAGTGATTTTCGGAATACAAAATTAGCCAGTACAGGTGGATTTCTTCGCGCAGGTAACACAACGTTTCTAATGGGTGTGGAAGATGAGTTAGTCTCCAAGGCACTGGATTTAATTCGTGATAATTGTCGTTCTCGCGATCAAATGGTTGCTCCAGTTTCACCAATGGGTGGTAATGCGGATTCATATATCCCGTACCCAATCGAAGTAGAAGTAGGCGGAGCTACTGTATTTGTCTTGCCAATTGAACAGTTCCACCACTTTTAAGCTAGAGGTGAATGCTGATGAAAGTCAATGGTGAATACCGTACAGGATTAGATAAGTTACCGCCTGATCCGCTTCGGCATGCACAAGGTAATGCCAAGTTTGGACAAATGGTAGCAAAACAAGGATCACGTCTGCAAGGAGAACAGATTACACGGTTGTTTGGGGATATCTCAAGTGCTGGGGATCGACTCGCAAGGTCTCGAAATTTACGTGATATGGCGAAATACAAGATGCTGATCAAACGTTTTTTGAAAGAAGCAGTAGATTCAGGTATTGAGTTAACACAATCTCATACATGGAACCAATTTGGTGAAGGTCGCCGGTTGAATCTTGTCCAAACAATAGATGAAAAACTAATCGCGTTGACGGAAGCCCTGTTGGATGAAGAAGAATCATCCATTGATTTACTTGCTAAAATAGGTGAAATCAAAGGCCTTCTAGTCAATTTATATACGTGATCCCGTGCCGCAATCATATGTAGCACGGGGTTTTTTGCAACATCTTTATCAACTAAGGAGGGGCTTGCATGTCACAGAAGTTGCACGACCATGCATTGCAGTCTCAGAAGCAAGTGATCGATAGACTAACTATGATTCACAAAAGACAGCGCATTGGACATGCCTATATATTTGACGGATCAAATGGTGTAGGCAAAGAAGCGGTTGCGCAATACTTCACGAAATTGTTATTATGCATGGACCCAAAAGAAAATGTTCCATGTGAAACATGTCATTCATGTAAACGTATAGAATCGGGTAATCATCCGAACGTAGTACTAATCAGACCCGATGGACAGGACATTAAAAAGGATCAGATGTCTGAATTGATTATGAAAATGACGAAAAAAGGATATGAAGAAGGACGGAAAGTATATGTGATTGTGAATGCGGAAAGAATGAATTCCTCAGCAGCCAATACGTTGCTGAAGTTCTTAGAAGAACCCGAAGGCAGCATCACAGCCATATTGCTCACGGATTCCTATCCATCCATACTACCGACAATTCAATCACGTTGTCAGCGAATTTCACTTCAGTCGATGAATCGCCAAAGTAGTATTGAAAGTCTTGTAGAAAAAGGAGTTACAGCTTCTATGGCATCCACTGTAACGATGATGACGGCAAATGTTGAAGTGGCTTATGAAATGGCGCAAGAAGATTCCTTTGTACAGAGACGGAGATTAGTGTTAAAATTAGTAGAGGCAATCGAACAGCGAACTCCAGGCGAGGCATTGCTGTTCATTCAGACAGATTGGATGCCTTTCATGAAGGAGAAAAGTGATTGTGAACAAGGACTCGATTTGCTTCTATTCGCATACCGTGATATTGTAGCGGTCAAAGCAGGATTGCAGTCGACTATATCCTATCCTGATCAATTGGAAATCTTCACAGGACATTCTGTCAAAAATACCTATAGCAGTTTAACTGTTAAAATAGATGCCGTCTTGCAGGCGAAAAAACGATTGCATCAAAATATGAATCGTACGCTTTTACTAGAACAATTGGTGCTTACTATGCAGGAGGGGTTATTGTTTGTTTAAAGTCGTAGGCGTCCGCTTTAAAAAAGCGGGGAAGTTATATTATTTTGACCCATTGGATATGCCGATTGAAATTGGCGACTATGTTATTGTAGAAACCGCAAGAGGGGTAGAATACGGTAAAGTAGCCAGTCGAAGTAATGAAATAGATGATGAAGATGTCGTCTTGCCACTGAAAAAGATCATTCGTCTTGCAGATGAAGGTGATCGTGAACGTGTGAAGGAAAATGAGCAAGAAGCAAATGAAGCATTTGATGTCTGCGTGGAAAAAATTACAGAACATCAATTGGATATGCGTTTAGTAGATGTAGAATATACATTTGATCGAAATAAAATTGTATTTTACTTCACTGCTGAAGGCCGGGTGGACTTCCGTAATCTAGTGAAGGATCTCGCAGCAATATTCCGCACGAGAATCGAATTGCGCCAAATCGGTGTACGAGATGAGGCAAAAATGTTAGGCGGTATTGGCCCATGTGGTAGAATGCTTTGCTGTTCAACATTTTTAGGCGATTTTGAGCCAGTATCCATTAAGATGGCGAAAGATCAAAACCTTTCATTGAACCCATCAAAGATTTCCGGTCTATGCGGTCGCTTGATGTGTTGCCTGAAGTATGAAAATGATGCATATGAAGAAGCGAAAGCGCTAATGCCCGATCTTGGTAAGCAAGTAGTTACACAGGATGGAGTAGGAAAAGTAGTCGGACTGAATTTATTGGAGCGTGTGCTTCAGGTGAATATACCGGCATTTGAACGAGTAGTAGAATATGCGTGGAGTGAGATTGAGGATCTACAGAAAGAAACAGCTCAATTGACTAAATGATGAGGTGGAACAGTTGAAAGAAGTGAACTTCCTTGACAGGGTAATGGAGTTTGAACAACAGTTGGATTCTATGCAAAAACAATTCAGGGAACTCATTGGATTTGTTGCAAAGATGACTGAAGAAAACCACTCGCTTCGTCTGGAAAACCATCATCTGCGAACGCGACTCGATGAAATCGATAAGATTACACAAGATATAGAAGAGGCCGCGCGTGATGAACGTCCAAAGAAGCTTGATGTGGGCGAAGGCGTAGACAATCTGGCTCGCTTGTACAATGAAGGATTTCATGTGTGCAATGTACACTACGGCAGTAGCCGTAAAGGTGAAGATTGTCTATTCTGCCTGTCATTCTTAAATAAACAGAACGGTTGAGAGGTCAATTCCTATTTTTAGGTATTGGCTTTTTCTTTTGAGTGAAGGAGTGTAGATTGTGAACCTACGAAGTGATGAACGACTGGATTATTTATTAGCAGAGGACTTGCGCATTATTCAAAGTCCTTCTGTTTTTTCCTTTTCATTAGATGCAGTGCTATTGGCGCGTTTTGCCTATATGCCGATACGTGGTGGAAGTATCGTAGATTTATGTACGGGTAACGGTGTAATCCCTTTGTTCATGAGTGCTCGTACAAAAGGTAAAATTATTGGCGTTGAATTGCAACAACGCTTAGCTGATATGGCGCAGAGAAGTATAGTGCTTAACGGTCTAGAACAACAAATTGCAATTGAACACGGAAACGTCATAGGTATTGCCAAAAAAATTGGTTATGAGTTGTATGATACCGTTACATGTAATCCACCATATTTCCCGGCAAATGAAGCAAGTGCTAGAAATAAAAGTGAGCATTATACGATTGCTAGACATGAAGTGGAGCTAACATTGGATCAAGCGGTGAAGTCCGCAAGTGAGTTATTGAAACAAGGTGGAAAAGCAGCGTTTGTCCACCGTCCTGGTAGACTTCTCGACATTGTCACATCGATGAGGCAGTATCGTCTAGAGCCAAAGCGCATTCGTTTTGTCTATCCGAAAGAAGGAAAAGAAGCGAATACCCTTTTAATCGAAGCCATTAAAGATGGAAAACCTGATTTGAAAATTCTTCCTCCTTTATATGTTTACCAAGAAAATGGGGAGTATACAGAAGAAGTGAGGCAGTTATTGTATGGAGCCGAATGATCACTACTTCTATGTTCTGATATGTAATGACGGATCGTATTATGCTGGATATACAAATGATTTAGAACGTCGCTTGCGTGTACATAACGAAGGAAAAGGTGCAAAGTATACAAGAGGGCGCTTACCTGTAAAGTATATTTATCAAGAGTCATTTGAAACGCAAAGACAAGCGATGCAAGCGGAATATCAGTTTAAGCAATTAACCCGAAAAGAAAAAGAACAGTATATAAAAAAGGAGCGGTCCACATGATTACGTCACAAAAGAGCGCCGAAGCAACAAAGTTCGGGAAGTTGTTCATTGTAGGTACACCAATCGGCAACCTTGAAGATATGACATTCCGTGCAGTCCGAATCTTACAAGAAGTAGATTACATAGCAGCAGAGGATACACGTAATACGATCAAGTTATGTAATCACTTTGAAATTACTACACAATTGATTAGCTATCACGAACATAATACTCGTGTGGCGGGAGAAAAAATTATAGAACTCCTTCAAAATGGAAAAGATATCGCTATTGTCAGTGATGCAGGGATGCCATGTATTTCAGACCCTGGTGCAGATCTTGTGGAACTGGCGATTGAACAGGGAATCGCTGTCGTTTCCGTTCCGGGACCAAACGCAGCTGTTACAGCATTAGTAGCATCGGGCATTACACCGCAACCATTTCTATTTTTTGGTTTTCTATCGCGCCAAAAGAAAGAGCTCAAAACACAGTTGGAGAAATTACAGCGTTATGAAGAAACGCTAGTATTTTACGAGGCGCCACATCGTTTAAAACAGACATTGCGCGGTTTAGCGGAACGATTTGGAGACGAAAGAAAGATTGTTATGGCTCGCGAATTGACGAAACGGTTTGAAGAGTTGTTGAGAGGGACAATTGCAGAAGCGATTGAGTGGGCAGAATCCAATGAAGTTAGAGGCGAGTTCTGTTTGGTTGTGGAAGGTAATCAGAATGTACAACATGAAGTCTCGACTGCTTGGTGGACAGACTTATCGATTAAGGAGCATGTTGAACATATAATAGAAGAAAAGGAAATTCGTTCGAAAGATGCGATCAAGGAAGTAGCCGATATTCGTGAGTTGAGTAAACGAGATGTGTATCAGGCATATCACATAGAATAAGACAAAAAATCCTGAACGCATATGCGGTCAGGATTTTTACAAATCAGTTGATTTTATTTTGAATTTCATCCATCAATTGTTTTGCACCTTCAGGACTCAAAATTAACTTACCGTCGATCAGACGAAGATTATCATCTGACACTTCTCCTGTAATAGAACATGTCATATTAGGCATGTACTTTTTCAAGATAATTTTGTCGTCGTCCACGTATATTTCTAATGCGTCTTTTTGCTCGATGCCGAGCGTACGACGAAGTTCAATCGGGATCACAACGCGGCCTAGCTCATCAACTTTTCTTACAATTCCAGTAGACTTCATGGAAAAAATTCCTCCTACATTCCAGTTTTAACATTCGTCAAAATTCGACATATTTCTCTTGTCTGTTAAATATCATACCAACTCTTCCAATAACCGTCAATCATCATAACCTAAATAAACACTATTAAGTTTTAATAATTTTTTGATAGGTAAAAAATGAGAGATGTTGAAGGTATGGGGATTGCGGTCAGTGAGCAAGCTGAGGGAAGTTATAAAAGCATAAGGGTTCGGAGGAGAACATGGCACTTTTGTGCAACATCCTATAAAATGAATGTATACATTAATTATTTGGAGGAATTACGCGTGGAGAATCAATCTAAAACATTTTATATCACTACACCTATTTATTATCCAAGTGGAAAGTTTCATATAGGAACCGCATACACGACAATCGCATCTGATGCAATGGCGAGATATAAGCGTTTGCGTGGCTATGATGTCAGATTTCTAACTGGAATGGACGAGCATGGTCAGAAAATCCAAGAAAAAGCCGAGGAGGAAGGCCTACCTCCAATTAAATATGTCGATGGTATTGCAAATATCGCGAAAGATTTGTGGAAACTGATGGATATTTCTTATGATGACTTGATCCGTACGACAGAAGATCGTCATAAGACAATCGTTGAAAAAATATTTAAGAAGTTCCTTGATAATGGAGATATTTACAAAGGGCAGTATGAAGGATGGAAATGTGTTCCGTGTGAATCGTATTTTACCGAATCTCAATTGGTAGATGGAAACTGTCCGGACTGTGGTCGCCCGGTTCACCGTGTGGAAGAAGAGTCATACTTCTTCAATATGAAAAAGTATGCAGACCGTCTTCTAGCGTATTACGAAGAGAACCCTACATTTATTGAGCCTGAATCACGTAAAAATGAAATGATCAATAACTTCATCAAACCAGGACTTGAAGATCTATCCGTTTCCCGCATGTCATTCGACTGGGGAATTAAAGTGCCTGGAGATCCAAAACATGTGATTTACGTCTGGGTCGATGCATTAACGAATTACATTACAGCACTCGGTTACATGTCTGATGACGAGTCTTTATTCAATAAGTACTGGCCCGCGGATGTTCATGTGGTTGGTAAAGATATCGTTCGTTTCCATACGATTTATTGGCCGATCTTCTTGATGGCACTCGACTTACCGTTGCCGAAGAAAGTATTTGCACATGGGTTTATTATGATGAAAGACGGTAAAATGTCGAAGTCAAAAGGCAATGTCGTCTATCCCGAAATGCTCGTTGAACGCTATGGCCTTGATGCTACGCGTTACTTCTTACTTCGTGAATTACCATTTGGCCAAGACGGCGTATTTTCACCGGAAGCATTTGTTGAGCGTATTAACTACGACTTGGCGAATGACTTAGGAAACTTATTGAACCGAACAATTTCTATGATTAATAAATACTTTGATGGCGAAGTCCCTACAGAAGGTCTCGTACCGACTGAATTTGATGCACCATTACGTGACATGATTCAACACACTGTGGAAAAATACGAGACATCTATGGAAAAGATGCAATTCAGCGTTGTGCTTTCCGATGTGTGGGCATTAATTTCTCGTACAAATAAATATATCGATGAAACATCTCCATGGGTATTGGCGAAGTCAGAAGAAGATCGCATGAAACTGGGGTCGGTTATGTACCACTTGGCACTGTCTCTTCATCATACAGCGGTACTTTTGCAACCATTCATGACAAATGCACCAAAACAAATGATAAAACAATTAGGTCTATCCGAAGAGTCATTAGGTTGGAATACGTTGGAAGAAGGCTACGCGATTCCTACAGGTACGACTGTTATCAACAAAGGTGTTCCAATTTTCCCGCGTCTAGAGACAGAAGTAGAAGTTGAGTACATCCGTCAACAAATGGCAGTTACCGCACCCGCTGAAGTAGAAGAGAAAGTAGAAGAAGTGATAAAAGAAACAAATGAAATTACGTTTGACGCGTTTATGAATGTAGACATGCGCGTAGCAACTGTCACAGCGTGCGAAAAAATGCCAAAAGCCGACAAGTTATTAAAGCTACAAGTAGACTTGGGCTACGAGCAGCGTCAGGTAGTGTCTGGCATTGCGCAGCATTACAGTGCTGAAGACGTAGTAGGTATGAAAGTAATCGTTGTGGCAAATTTGAAGCCGGTTAAACTGCGTGGAGAATTATCGCAAGGTATGATTTTAGCAGGCGAAAAAGATGGCGTGCTAAAACTTGCAACAGTTGATCCTGCATTAGAGAACGGTGCACAAGTAAAGTAATTGATCACATAGTAAAGCTGTCAGAGGAAGTCGGAATCAACGACTTCTACTGACAGCTTTTTATTTAGGCATCAAATAGGTGATGGGGTAGTAGGATGCGGAGTTATACTCTTGCGCATGAGTGATTACGGCTTGATGTGTAATGAGTTGGGGAGCTGATGACTTAGAAGGGAGGCAGGGTTGTATCATGACTTTCCTCGCCATGGTGTTTGTAAAAGATTTTCGTACCCAATTAGCCATATTGTATGTCGCAATTGTTACAACAAACCTATAAAAGTTAAGAGTTTGTTATACACTACCTACTAGTTGAGCATGTCTGACAGTAAGGCATTTCAGTCAAAATAGACAGAATAGAAAAACTGTTTGTTACACAATTGTAATGTAAATGAGATGAAAGACATAATCAAAGCTACTAGAATAGAAAACAGTGTTAGGAGAGATACTATGTTTATTGATACACATGTTCATTTAAATGCAGATCAATACGAAGAAGACGTAGAAGAAGTCATCCAACGTGCCATTGATGCAAACGTAAAAAAGATGGTTGTAGTTGGATTTGATACGAAAACTATCAGTAAAGCCATGGAGTTAGTAGAACAATATTCATTCATCTATGGTGTGATTGGTTGGCATCCTGTTGATGCAGTAGATTGCACAGAAAGTGATTTACACTGGATTAAGGAGTTGGCGGCACATCCAAAAGTTGTCGGTATTGGAGAAACCGGACTCGATTATCACTGGGATAAATCACCGAAAGATATACAGCAAGAGTTATTCCGTAAACAGATACGATTGGCAAAAGAAGTAGAATTGCCAATCATTATTCATAATCGCGACGCAACAGGCGACGTAGTTCGTATTCTGCAGGAAGAAAATGCAGCGGAAGTCGGTGGGATTATGCATTGCTACAGCGGTAGTGTTGAAACGGCTAAACAATGTATAGAAATGAATTTTCTCATCTCGTTAGGCGGACCTGTGACATTTAAGAATGCTAGAATGCCGAAAGAAGTAGCAACGAAGATTTCACTTGATAAGTTACTAATCGAAACGGATGCACCGTATTTAGCACCGCATCCTTATCGAGGGAAGCGCAATGAACCATCCTATGTCCCATTAGTGGCGGAGGAAATTGCACGGTTGAAAGAAGTGTCGGTTGAAGAGGTGGCAAAGCAAACGACTGCAAATGCATTACAACTATTTAAGATTCAGTGAAAAACATATGGCAATTATTTGTCTTATAGATCTGTATGTCTCTAGTTGAGAGCAATTGGTAGTTTGGAAGTTTGACAGCGTTACGTAAACGCTATATACTCGGCCGAGTAATGAAAGGGGAAATTTTTAACATGTCTCAGAAGAACTCTAAGATTATGCGCATTGGGATTTTATTTATGGCAATGGCATTATTCGTAGCAACAACGTCACTCGTGTTGATTGACGGAAAAAAGAAAAACATCTCAATGGATCTTAATGGCAAGCAAATAGAATTACGTACAGCGGCAGCTACAGTGGGAGAGGTACTAGCGGCTAATGATGTAAAAGTACAAAAGCATGACTTAGTAGAACCAGCAGTCAACACATCGCTTGAAAATGATACAGAGATCAAATGGCAAAAAGCAAATAAAGTAATAATTGATGTTGATGGAAAGACTCAAGAACTTTGGACAACAGAAGCTACAGTGAATGATGTACTTAAAACAGCAGAGATTGAAGTCGCTACACATGACGAAATCGAACCGGCTTTAGAAACTAAAATTACAGAGAATCAACCCATCGCAATTGCTAAAGCATTCCCTGTCACTGTCAAAGACGGTGGTAAAGAACGTACAGTCTGGTCGACTCAAACTACAGTCAGAAAGTTTTTGACAGACCAAAACATTCGACTTTCAAACTTGGATAAAGTAGAAGGCGACACAAGTGCAAAATTGACGGCATCTAATGCAGTGGTTAATATTGCACGTGTAGAGAGAATCACAGATGTAGTTGAAGAGACGGCAGATTTCAAAACTAAAAGAAAAACAGATATGACTATGCTTAAAGGTAAAGAGAAAGTTGTTACTAATGGTAAAAAAGGTAAACTACAAAAGAAATTCCAAATTACAAAAAAGAATGGAAAAGTAGTTTCTCGTGAATTAGTTGGAAAGACGATGGTAGAAGAACCTACACATAAAGTCATTCATGTAGGAGCTAAAGCACCAAAAGTTAATGTAGCAACTGCAGCTCCAACAAAAGCATCTACAAGTACACCAGCAAAAGCGCAAGTTGCAGTATCACGTGGTACTAGTAGCGAGCCAAGCGGCGGAAAAGAATTCTATGCGAATGCAAGTGCATATACGGCTTATTGTAATGGATGTTCAGGAATCACAGCGACAGGTATTAACTTGCGCGCGAATCCGAATATGAAATTAATCGCAGTTGATCCACGAGTAATCCCACTAGGCTCTAAAGTTTGGGTGGAAGGCTATGGTTATGCAATCGCAGGAGATACAGGCGGTGCTATCAAAGGAAACCGCATTGATTTACACATGCCTACAAAAGAAGCGGCTTACTCATTTGGTCGTCGTCAAGTAAAAATTAAAGTCATTAACTAATAGTAGTGTGCCGATAAGGGGAAGAAAACTCTTCCTCTTATCGGTTTTTTCTGTTTCCTGCTGGTATAGTGTACAGATTTGAAAAAACACAGTAAAATAGAAAGAATGACATCCTAAGAAAAGAGGAATATTGTGAATATAGAAGAAGTAGTTGTGGTGGAAGGGAAGTCTGATACTGTAGCTGTCAAACGTGCAACAGGAGCGGATACGATTGAAACGAACGGTTCGGCAATCTCGGACAAGACGATCGAACGAATTCGTCACGCACAACAGACACGTGGAGTTATCGTCTTTACCGATCCAGACTTCCCAGGCCGACGTATTCGAGCAATTATCGAAGAACAGATCCCTGATGTAAAACATGCATTTTTACCGAAGAAAGAAACTATAGCGAAAAACGGACGTGGAGTAGGAATTGAACATGCGAATGACGATGCGATTCGTCAAGCATTGGCTTCTGTTTACACGGTGAGTGAGCATACAATAGAAGAGATTCCGATGGCTACATTACTAGAAGCCAGATTGATCGGTCACACTGATTCCAGAAATCGAAGAGAGCGTCTGTCGGAGTTATTGCATATTGGGCAGGTAAACGGTAAAGGATTGAAGAAACGACTGGAGATGTTCCGGATTTCTGTAGCAAAGTTACATGAAACGATACAAGTTCTCGACGAGGAGGAAATGAAAACAGATGTATAAAGACATAGCAACGCCAGTGAGAACGAAAGAAATTTTACAGAAACATGGATTTTCATTCAAGAAGAGTTTAGGTCAGAATTTCTTGGTGGATTCGAACGTACTGCACAATATCGTCTCATGCGCAGCGATCACCAAAGACACAGGAGTCATTGAAGTAGGACCGGGGATCGGTGCGTTAACAGAGCATCTCGCACGGCAGGCGGGGAAGGTTGTAGCATTTGAAATAGACGACCGATTGTTACCTGTACTCGAAGATACGATGTCACCATATCCAAATGTCACTGTGATTCATCAAGACGTACTCAAAGCGGATATTCATCAAGTGATCGAAGAACAGTTCGCAGATTATGAAGACATTGTAGTTGTGGCCAATTTACCATATTATATTACAACACCGATCATCATGAAGTTCCTAATGGAAAAAGCACGCGTAAGTCAGCTTGTCATTATGATGCAGAAAGAAGTAGCAGATCGAATTACAGCAGTACCTGGCACGAAGGCATATGGTTCGTTATCAATTGCTGTCCAGTACTATATGGATGCAGAAGTGTCTATGATTGTACCGAAGACAGTATTCATTCCGCAGCCGAACGTAGAATCAGCTGTACTGAGTTTGACGCGCAGAAAAGAGGCACATGCTCCTGTAGCGGATGAAGACTTCTTATTTACAGTGACACAAGGATCGTTTTTGCACCGTCGCAAGACACTGTGGAACAACCTCCAGTCTTCACTCCCTGAAGGTAAAGAGAAAAAGGAATTGATTCAGCAAGCGTTTGATCAATCAGGTATTGATCCGATTAGAAGAGGGGAAACATTATCGATTCCAGAATTCATCAAACTAGCTAATGCATTATACCCTCATTTTGGCAAGCTAAAATCAGAATAAAAATAATGACAATTTCATATGAAAGAATAGTAAAATTCATCATAAAGTTATTGACAAAGACATAGGTGAACTGTTAAAATAAAAATTTTGTTGACAAACGCATGTAATGATGTTATGCTTAGATTTAGTGAGGTGTAAGTAACATGCCAAAAACATTAGCAGACATTAAAAAGTCACTTGACGCTCATCTAGGGAAACGTCTTCACTTGAAAGCAAATGGTGGTCGTAAGAAGACGATCGAACATGCTGGAGTCTTGCGCGATACATATCGTGCCGTTTTCGTAGTAGAGTTGGATCAGGATGACAATGCGTTTGAAAGAGTTTCTTACAGCTATGCTGATATTTTAACCGAAGCGGTTGAAATAACGGTTCTTGATGGTTCTGACCAAACGGCCTTTATCATCAAATAATTCATCATGCTATTTTAATTTATTTCCTAGTGAATCCGCCCGGAACGTTCTGGCGGGTTTTTTATTATGTTATATAAATGAAGTGTAATTTATCCTTAACGGCACACATTACAAATGTTAGCCGAAAAGGAGGAAACTATAATGGCGAGAAAAGGCGTCATGTCAGATCAATTGAAAGAAGAAATCGCGAAAGAGCTTGGCTTCTATGATGTAGTGCAGAAAGAAGGCTGGGGCGGTATTCGCGCACGCGATGCGGGAAACATGGTAAAACATGCAATTGAAATGGCGAGTAGACAAGCGGAGGAGAAGAAATAATCCAACCAATGTCCATAGAATCCAAAACAGGCTGACAAAAGGAACTGCAAGGGCGAAATTGCTTTGCAGTTTCTTTTTTACTATAGAGTGTAGTAATACTACATTTAGTCTTAGCATTTTTATTTATAGAAATGAGTGGTTGGATAACAGCACTATTTAATAGTAAAAGTTAGAGTAAGTGATTATATTCATGCATTTTATTGTCGGTGTATTGCATGGTATAACATATAGAATCTACTCTACCTACGCACTTCTCATTTATAGGATTCTATTGACAAAGGTGATTAAAAGTAGACACTATAGGCGTTTATATACGCTTCTTGTAAGTACATATTTCGCGAATTTAGTACATTTATGTAATAAAACAACATGTTTTCACGTATTTATCTTTTTAACCAATTAACGTGATATAGTCATTACATCTTATGGAAAAAGGGGACAAATTCGTATGAAAAAGGTTCTTGCAATAATTGTAATTCTCGTATTGACGTTTTCAGTGGCTCCTAAAACACAAGCTTCTTCTAAAATATTTACAGACGTACCGAAAAACCATCCAAACTATACTGCTATTATGTATTTGCTGGAAAATAAAGTGATTGAGCCTAGTGCACGCTTTGGTTTAAATGATAAAGTGACACGCGAAGAAGTCGCCATCATGGTGGCAAAAGCTACGGGATTGAACGGAAAGAAAACCAAGACGAAATTTAAAGATGTTCCCGCGAATAGATATTCCTCCGGTTATATTAACTCTGCTGTGAAAGCGAAGATTATTAATGGCTATCCTGATGGCACGTTCAAGCCTACTCAAAAAGTCACGCGTGGTCATATGGCTGCCTTCATTGCGAATGCGTTTAAGCTGACCAAGGAAAAAGATATTCGATTTAAAGACGTGTCGAAAGGTTCTACTGCTTACAATGCTGTGCGTAAACTAGCTTTTGAAAATATCACCTCAGGCTATCCCGATGGCACATTTAGACCGAATGAAACATTAACTCGTTCGCATATTGCTGCATTCGTAGCAAGAGCTATGGATCCTGCATTTCGACCAGCACCACCTGTTATGGTAACGAGAGGAATTCATTTTGGAATGGATCCGGCACAAGTGATGAGTGTTGAATCGAAGTCGCCGGCCATATTGCTTTCGAATTTACGTGAGGGAAATAAACGATTATTGATCTACCGAACTACAAAATATAACTTTTACACAGATCTAATTTACTATTTTGAAAATAATAAGC
Organism: Sporosarcina ureae; assembly: GCF_002082015.1. Lineage (GTDB taxonomy): Bacteria > Bacillota > Bacilli > Bacillales_A > Planococcaceae > Sporosarcina > Sporosarcina ureae_A. Next base: position 2,026,369 of record NZ_CP015109.1, read on the forward strand.
TGCAGTTCATAACCTATGACTTTATGGGTGGCGAGGATTACTATCATACTTCAGATGAAATGTTTGCGATGTACACCGAGTTAAATGAACACGCACAACGTGAATTTGGAATAGACCCGTATTCTGACACGGACTATGAAACTACGTTTAATTCAGGATGGGAAAAGACCGGCTATGTAGTCATACTGACAGTAAACGATGACAATGTCAGTACAACAGCAAATTTAGTGTACTTACCGAATTCAATGATAAAATAATATGTAGGTGACTAGGGTTGCATAGTGAAGTACATTTGCAACTCTTTTTCTGCTACGTAGAACAAACAGGAAGCGTGGATCCTTTGCAATTTACGTTATAATGGAAAGAATATTCGTTATATGCATGAAAATTCTCTAGAGCGCTATAGTCGATTATTGACTGGGAAATAAAATATTGGCGGGACGTAAAGGTGAAAAGAACAGCAACGCTACTTTGTAAAGTACATATTCATTCAAGAGGAGGTTCAACAAGATGTGGAATAATAATGATGTAACGAAAACTCTCGGAATTACATACCCAATCATTCAAGCGGGAATGGCTGGTGGTACGACTACACCTGAATTGATAGCTGCTGTGTCCAATGCGGGGGGACTGGGTACACTTGGGGCTGGCTATATGAAAGCGCAAGATGTGAAAGAAGCGATACAAAGGATTAAGGAGTTAACAGATCGACCTTTTGGGGTCAATTTGTTTATTCCTGAGGCATCAGAGATATCCAAAGATAAGATTAAAAAAGCTAATGAATTACTACGTCCCTATCGTGAAGAATTGCATGTGTCCGAGCCGGAAATAAAGGAGATATCTACCACAAACTTTGATAAGCAAGTAGAAGTCATAATCCAAGAAAAGATCGCGGTTTGTAGTTTCACATTCGGTGTACCATCTAAAGATACTGTCCAACGTTTAAAAGAAAAGAACATCATTGTGGTGGGGACAGCTACAACTGTAAGTGAGGCAATGATCAATGAAGAGTGTGGAGTGGATATGGTGGTGGTGCAAGGAAGCGAAGCAGGGGGGCACCGCAGTACATTTTCAGGAAGCTTCGTTGATTCCATGATCGGAACGATGTCGCTTGTCCCTCAGGCTGCGGATCATGTGCGCATTCCGGTTATTGCAGCTGGAGGAATTATGGACGGTAGAGGTGTCTTAGCAGCCCTTACACTCGGAGCCAAAGCAGTTCAAATGGGAACAGCTTTTGTGACAGCGGTTGAAAGTGGTGCGAAAACACAACATATTGATGCCATTCTCAAAAGCACGGAAGATCAGACCGTTGTTACATCGGTATTCAGTGGTAAACCAGCAAGAGGCATTCAAAATGACTTTATTCGTGAAATAAAACCTTACGAAGAAGATCTTCCGGATTACCCCATTATGAACACATTGACGACAGGAATTCGTAATGAAGCGGCCAAGCAGGATCGCCCCGAATGGATTCATCTTTGGAGTGGACAGTCTCCTCGTTTAAGTACAAGACAACATGCTGCAACCTTGTTGTCGGACATCGTGTTACAAGTGGAGAGTATACTAAGTAGTAGATGATTGGAGGATTCACAATGACCACACATAAAATTTATACAATGAGTTTTGCTAGAGTTTATCCGCTTTATATTAACAAGGTAGAGAAAAAAGGACGCACAAAATCAGAAGTCGATGAAATCATCCGCTGGTTGACGGGATATAGCCAAGAAGAGCTGGAAGTACAGTTGGAAAAACAGACAAACTTCGAAACGTTCTTTGCGGAAGCGCCGAAGATGAATCCTTCGCGGACGCTAATCAAAGGTGTTATATGTGGAGTTAGAGTGGAAGAAATAGAAGAATCAACGATGCGGGAAATACGTTATTTGGATAAGCTGATTGATGAGTTGGCAAAGGGAAAAGCAATGGAGAAAATTTTACGCAAATGATAAATGAAAATTCAATTGTTCAAAAACGGCGAAAGGAAATCACCTACGTCAGAACTACGGAACGGAATTAACGTGACAAAGTGAACTGCAAAGCGATTGCAGTTCTTTTTTTATTTAATCCTCTTATGTTCTATTCATTCTGTGGTAATATATGAGCAAGAACAATGCAGTGGGGAGGGAGCTTTTATCATGATTTACGAAAAGGCGCCTGCGAAAATCAACTTAACATTAGATGTGTTGAGCAAACGGCCGGATGGCTATCATGATGTCGAGATGATTATGACAACGGTTGATTTGGCTGATCGTATCTGGCTTCGACCTACGACGGATCATGCCATTACGATTAAGTCATCTCATCGATTTGTGCCGAATGATCGCAAAAACTTGGCGTACCAAGCAGCGGATTTATTGCGCAAACGCTATCGCTTGGACTATGGAGTGGAAATTACTCTAGATAAGAATATTCCGATCGCCGCAGGGCTAGCTGGTGGGAGTTCAGATGCGGCCGCGACTCTTCGTGGATTAAACCGTCTATGGGAGCTCGGATTGTCTTTGGATGAGCTGGCTGTCCTAGGTGCAGAAATTGGATCGGATGTACCATTTTGCGTATATGGCGGCACTGCGATCGCAAGAGGGCGAGGAGAAGACATCACGCATCTACCTGCTCCACCTAACTGCTGGGTCGTGCTGGCGAAACCGACGATCGGTGTATCGACCGGCAATATCTATGGACAGTTGAACTTGTCTTCTATCACGCATCCGCAAACAGAGCGTATGATGGAAGCGTTGCAAGAAAGTAATTATGACAAGATGTGCGCATCGCTAGGAAATGTGCTAGAGCCTGTGACGATGGGCCTTCACAAGGAAGTGGTCATACTCAAAGAACAAATGGAACGTTTTGGAGCAGACGCTGTTTTAATGAGCGGCAGCGGTCCAACGGTATTCGGACTGGTGAAGCACGAATCGCGTGTACCGAAAATAGTAAATGCCTTAAAAGGGTTTTGCCAAGACGTACATGCCGTGCGTATGCTCGGTGAACCTATTGTAGTTGATTAATACCGGACGATTATGATAATCTACTTATAAATCATTCGGGTTTAGGAGTCGGTATTATATGAAATGGAAAAGAAGTGAAAGGCTTGTCGATATGACGCGTCATTTGCTGGAAAATCCACACACTCTCATTTCTTTGACGTTTTTTTCGAACCGGTATTCAGCCGCCAAGTCCTCAATTAGTGAAGACTTGGGTATTTTGAAAGAGACATTTGAAGAGAGTAGCACGGGTCGTCTAGTGACGATTTCGGGTGCTGCTGGCGGTATTAAATACATTCCGTTAGTCGGTCGTGAGGAGATAAAAGAAGTCATTCACTCATTGATGAATGAACTAAGAAAGTCGGATCGGCTACTTCCTGGCGGTTATCTGTATATGACGGATTTGTTGGGAAACCCCCGTTTTCTCGATCGAATTGGCAAGGTAATTGCGACAGCTTTCTTTGATAAAGAAATTGATGCCATTATGACGGTTGCAACGAAAGGTATTCCGATTGCGCATGCGATTGCCCGTCATTTGAACGTACCCGTCATCGTGGTACGTCGAGACAGCAAAGTGACGGAAGGCCCCACTGTCAGCATTAATTACGTTTCAGGTTCTGCACGCAGGATTCAAACGATGGTGCTGTCAAAGAGAAGTATGCAGAGCGGTCAAAAAGTATTGTTGACAGATGATTTTATGAAAGTGGGCGGCACGATGCAGGGCATGAAAAGCTTGCTTGAAGAATTCAACTGTGAACTGGGTGGCGTGGCGGTCTTAGTTGAAGCCGAACACCTTGAAGAAGTTTTAGTAGATGATTATCTTTCGTTAGTGAAATTACATGCAGTCGATGAGAAACACCGTAAGATCGAGTTGGAAGAAGGAAATTATTTCACGAGAGGCGGTAATGAGTTATGGAATATGTAAAAACAGAACAAGCCCCGCAGGCAATTGGACCCTATTCGCAAGCAGTAAAAGTGAATGGTGTAGTGTACACGTCAGGACAAATTCCTTTAACACTTGCTGGCGAAGTGATAGGTGACGGGATAGAAGAACAGACGAACCAAGTCCTTCAAAATTTGAGCAAAGTACTGGAAGAAGCGGGTTCTAGTTTACAAAAAGTCATTAAAACGACAGTGTTTATTCAAGACATGAATGAATTTGGAGCGTTAAATGCTATTTATGAAGAACACTTTGGAGAGCATAAACCAGCTCGCTCGACAGTAGAAGTGGCTCGTCTTCCAAAAGACGTACGAGTAGAAATTGAAGCGATTGCGCTTTGTGAATAATCGGATGTGAAGCCCGTCTTGATCAAGTTTAGATCATAGCGGGTTTTTCTTGTTATTAGAAAATGAGTAGGGGAAATGTAGATATAGATTTGAAGTAATATACAAACATTAAAAAATTCACAAAAGATTCTATTTTCATTTAGCGCAAAAACTAGTATTATAGAATTAGCACCAGTATTATGGTTAAAAAGTTAATCATACCAACTAACCTAGAATACGTTCAGTGTGAAAACGACAACAAGGGAGTGGGGAAAATGGAAATCACAGATGTGAGATTACGCAAAGTAGACACGGAAGGTAGAATGAGAGCAATAGCTTCCATTACGCTTAACGATCAGTTTGTCATCCATGATATCCGAGTCATCGAGGGGAATGACGGATTATTCGTGGCGATGCCGAGCAAACGCACACCGGATGGGGAGTTCCGCGATGTGGCGCATCCAATTAATTCAGACGCACGGACAAAAGTACAGGAGTCCATCTTGACAGCGTATCACCAGGCAGACAAACAGCAAGGGGAATTGCAAGAAGCTGTTTTATAATTTCATCGCCCTAGAGAAAGCGTTTCCATGTGTTCTATCCATAAAAAGGCCATCTGCTCGAGTAGATGGCCTTTTTATTGTTTTGAAATTGAAATGGAGAGCCTGGCATAGAGATCAGGATTAGTGTGGGTCTTAATCCTGAACATATTGAGGTTAAAACACAACAGTAATTCACATCTGCCCACAGTAATAAAAATGCTTCACTTTTATTACTGTGGCGACATAATCGCAAAAAGATCAACAATCATAAAATAAAGTTATGTAATTGTCAAGGGGATATGCTTGAAAAAATCAGTCATTTCCGCTATAGTCAATTATGAATTTAACAAACAAGGATGGAGGCTGACAGATGACAAATACATATGCGATTGTCCTAGCAGCAGGACAGGGCACGCGAATGAAGTCGGATCTTTATAAAGTACTTCATCCAGTCTGTGGCAAGCCGATGGTTGAGCATGTGATTGATCATATTCGCGATCTCCACTCAGATCGGATCGTCACGATTGTCGGTCATGGTGCCGAGATGGTAGAGCAGACGTTGGGCGACAAAAGTGAATACGCACTACAGGCAGAGCAACTAGGTACTGCACATGCCGTGCAACAAGCCGAGAAAGTACTTGCGAACCTTGATGGCACAACACTCGTTGTCTGCGGCGACACGCCATTAATCAGCACAGAAACAATGGCAGCGCTTCTTGCGCATCATCATGAAACAGATGCGAAGGCGACGATACTTACTGCAATAGCAGATGATCCAACAGGTTACGGTCGAATCATCCGTGCGGAGAACGGAGACGTAGTGCGAAACGTCGAACATAAAGATACGAACGATGGAGAGCGTCTTGTTAAGGAAATTAATACAGGCACCTATTGCTTTGACAACCGTGTGTTATTCAACACACTAAAAAAAGTAAACAACGATAATGCACAAGGCGAGTATTATCTTCCAGATGTATTAGGGATTTTGAAGTCTGAGGGACAACGAATTTCAGCTTATACGACACCTGATTTTCAGGAAACATTAGGTGTCAACGACCGTGTGGCATTGGCACAAGCTGAAAAAAGCATGCGCCAACTGATTGCGGAGAAGCATATGCGTAACGGGGTCACAATTATTAGTCCTGAGCAGACAGTGATTAGTGCAGAAGCTGAAATCGGTCGTGATACTGTTATCCAACCTGGCGTACTCATTGAAGGAGCTACAAAGATCGGCTCACAATGTGTCATTGGACCTAATAGTCATATTCAAAACAGCACGGTGGGTGACCACACGACAATTCATTCTTCTGTTGTCCGTGATAGTACAGTTGGAAATCAGACAGCAGTCGGTCCTTTTGCACACTTGCGTCCTGACACACAGCTCGGAGATCATGTCAAAGTAGGCAACTTTGTTGAGGTGAAAAAATCTCAGCTTGGTGACAGTAGTAAAGTTTCTCACCTCAGTTACATAGGTGATACAGAAATAGGCAAGAATGTTAACGTTGGCTGTGGTACGATTACAGTGAATTACGATGGAAAAAATAAGTATAAAACAGAAATAGAAGACAATGCATTTATTGGCTGTAATGCCAATTTGGTCGCACCGGTCACGATAGGAAAGAATGCGATTGTGGCAGCGGGATCCACAGTCACAAAAAATGTACCGGAAAATTCACTTGCAATTGGACGCGTTCGGCAAGAGAATAAAGAAGGATACGTACAAAACTAATCTTACCCAACCAACAGGAGGGCCATCATGGCATATCAATATCCAAACGACAAACTGAAAATATTTTCTTTAACTGCGAATGAACCACTTGCAAAAGAAGTAGCAGATCAAGTCGGGCTTCCGCTCGGCAAGCTCTCAGTCAAACGTTTTAGTGACGGAGAAATCCAAATCAATATCGATGAAAGCATCCGTGGCTGTGAAGTATTTGTCATTCAATCTACTTCTAATCCGGTCAACGATAACTTAATGGAACTTCTCATTATGCTGGATGCCTTAATGCGTGCATCCGCGCGTACGATTAATGTGGTCATGCCATACTACGGTTATGCACGTCAAGACCGTAAAGCAAGTTCACGTGAACCTATAACGGCTAAATTAGTTGCAAACTTACTAGAAAAAGCAGGTGCTGATCGCGTAATCGCGGTAGATTTGCATGCACCACAAATTCAAGGTTTCTTCGATATTCCGATTGATCACTTGATTGCAGAACCAATCCTAACGGAGTATTTCCAAGGTCAAGGATTAGATGATCTTGTTATCGTTTCACCTGACCATGGCGGTGTAACACGTGCACGTAAAATGGCGGACCGTATGAAAGCGCCGATTGCCATTATAGATAAGCGTCGTCCTCGTCCGAACGTAGCGGAAGTAATGAATATCGTTGGCAATGTAGAAGGGAAAACGGCCATTCTAATTGATGATATTATCGATACAGCCGGTACTATCACGATTGCCGCGAGCGCTCTAATTGAAAGCGGAGCAAAAGAAGTGTATGCTTGTTGTTCACATCCTGTTTTATCCGGACCAGCGATTGAGCGCATTAATAATTCTAAAATCAAGCAGTTAGTGATTACGAATTCTATTAAATTGCCGGAAAGTAAACAATCTCCAAAAATCAAACAGCTATCGATTGCGCCTTTGTTGGCTTCAGCGATTATTCGTGTGTTTGAGAACAAGTCTGTAAGTACATTATTTGAGTAATAATAAGTTAACGAGTACCTTCGGGTATTGAAAATTTAAAGATTTATAAAAAACTTTTTGATGGGATAGGTGACTATACAAATGAGCACAATTATGTCCAATTTAAGAGAAACTGACAAGAACACAGTAAGTGAATTAAGAAAAAGCGGATGGATTCCTTCCGTAGTATACGGCTATGAAACGGAAAGCACTCCAATCGCAGTAAAAGAGCGTGATCTTCTAGACACACTTCGTGAAACAGGAAGAAACGGTGTTATCAAATTGACTGTAGATGGCAACGACAAAAATGTCGTATTAAACGATTACCAGGCTGATGTATTGACTGGATTCCTTACACACGCTGACTTTTTAGCGATCAATATGACGGAAGAGCTTGAAGTAGACGTAGCGATTAACCTTGTTGGAGACGCGCCAGGTGAAAAGGCAGGCGGAACAATTCAACAACCGGTATGGGAAATCACAATTCGCGTAAAGCCATCTGACATTCCTGAACATATTGACGTAGATGTTTCAGAACTTGAAATTGGTGAAACAATTCTTGTTGGCGATATCCGCGATAAAGTGAAGTTTGAAATCTTAACTGAAGACGAAGTAGGATTGGTGACTATTTCTGCACCACGTTCTGCTGAAGAATTGGAAGCATTAGACGAAGCGACTGAAAGTACTGAAGCTGAGCCGGAAGTAATCGGTGAAGATAAAGAAGAGAAATAAGTTACAAAATGGGCGCACGAATTTGAACCGTGCGCTCCTTTTCTATGTATAGATATCATTTAGAAAAGGAAGAGAAGAACATGAAATTACTAATTGGACTCGGAAATCCTGGGAAAAACTACGAAAACACACGTCATAATATTGGTTTCCAAGTAATCGATGAATTGGCTAAGCGGTGGCAAGCTCCGGCGTTCCAGCAAAAGTTCAATGGTCAATTTACGACTGTCCATACAGTTGAAGGTAAAGTGATATTATTGAAACCGATGACTTATATGAACTTATCTGGAGAAAGCGTCCGTCCACTAGTGGATTATTTTGAAGTGAACGATGAAGAAATAGTTGTGTTATATGATGATTTAGATTTACCGGCCGGAAAAATCCGTCTTCGTCAAAAAGGCAGTGCGGGTGGTCATAATGGTATGAAGTCACTCATTGCGCATCTAGGTACTACTGAATTCAACCGCATTCGAATTGGCGTGGATCGTCCTACTGGTGGTATGAAGGTCGCTGACTACGTATTATCTCCATTTAGCAAGGACGAGCAACCATTGATCGAAGACGCAATTCAAAAGAGCGCAGATGCCTGTGAAGAATGGACAACAAAAAAGCAACCATTTATTGAAGTGATGAATAAATTTAACGGGTAAGCATAATATAGCGACTCTTTGCCTATACTTTGAAAAAGGAAGGTGAAGAGAATATGATCCGTTATTCTTGTAATCACTGTCATACGGAAATCGGTTCGATTCCATTTGAGTCGGCTAAGGGTACCCTCAGTCAACTAGAAGATGCGGATAAAAATGCATTTTTGTCTGTAGATCCGGATGGCGGCTTGCATATACGATGTATTTGCGAACACTGCGAGCAATCCTTGCAGAAGTTTCCGGACTATTACACCTTAAAAAAATGGTTACAATAAGTAACAGATGCTTTGGCGCTGGTAGCCAAAGCTTTTTGTGCATAAAGCATTCTGTTCCATATAAAGAGACAGACTAAGTTAAGAGATAAGGAGGAGTAGTGGAGTGGGAGTAATAGAACAGCTTTTTCTAGAAGAAAAAGAGATTCAAGGCTTGCTGAACGACTTGGAAGACGGGCAAGATCAGCAGTTAATCACAGGTCTTTCTGGCGGATCCAAAGCGATCTTTTTTAAGTTGATTCAACAATCTCTGACACGTCCTGTTTTGATTGTTTCGCCAAATATGCTTCAAGCACAGCGAACGTATGATGACTTGAGCAAGTTGGTCAGTGATGAAAATATTCACTTATATACAGCGGAAGAACTTGTTGCTGCAGACTTTTCATTTGCGAGTTATGAACTGCGTGCCGGTAGAATCGATACACTGGATCATATGGCGCGTACAGGCAGTGGTATTTATATTACACCGGTTGCAGGATTACGAAAGTTGTTGCCGACAAAGGAACGGTGGTTGGCACATTACGTGACAGCCTCAACAGATGAAGAAATTGATATAGGTAACTGGTTGGAAAACTTAGTATCCATGGGCTATATACGGAAAGACCTGGTGAGCGCACCGGGTGAATTTGCGTTACGCGGTGGAATACTAGATATTTATCCGCTAACGATGACAGAGCCTGTTCGTATTGAGTTATTCGATACGACGATTGATTCAATTCGGACGTTTTCAGCGGAAGACCAACGTTCAACAGGCAAATTGGACTCGATTACATTATTGCCAGCGACTGAATTCATCTGGACGCCTGATGAATTACAGAAAGTTTCAGAAAAGGTGGAACAAGCGCTTGGTGATAGTCTGACCAAAATCAAAAGTGAAGAATTACAGCAGCAACTATTGATGACAATCATGCAAGACATTGGCATGATGAAAGACGGGATTGTGCCAGATACGATGAAAAAGTACGCTTCATTTTCTACTGAAGCGAGCGCCATGCTGACTGATTACTTCCCTGATAGTGGAATCATACTATTTGATGAACTAGGTCGAATACAAGAATCTGTGGCTACCTTGGAATCGGAAGAGCAGGAGTACCAGCTTGCGATGCTCGAAGATGGGAAAATGTTGCATGACACGAAACTCGCATGGAAATACGAGCAAGTACTTGCAGACATTAGTCAGCAGCAACTCTACTTATCTCTGTTTACACGTGCAGTACCTGGTTTCACTATCAAGAAGTCTATTTCGATTTCCTGTAAGCCAATGCAACAGTTCCATAGTCAGATGCCACTGTTGAAAAATGAAATAGAACGCTGGAAACAAGGGAACTATAATGTCTTTCTGTTAGCTTCTTCAACTGAGAGAATGAAGAAAATCCAAGAAATTTTACGAGAATATGATATAGAAGCAACGATAGATGGCAAGCCTAGTAGAGAAGGTGTGTTGTCCATTATAGAAGGGGATTTGTCTGCAGGGTTTGAATTACCGTTTCAGAAACTTGCCGTTATTACAGACGCCGAATTATTTACTGGTAAACCGAAACGAAAAGCGCGTCCGCCTAAACTAACGAATGCTGAACGCATTAAAAGTTATTCAGAGATCAAGCCGGGCGACCATATTGTTCATGTTCATCATGGTATTGGGAAATACTATGGCGTAGTCACACTGGACGTTAAAGGCGTCCAGAAAGATTACTTGGATATTCGATATCGCGGTGAGGATAAACTCTTCGTGCCAGCTGACCAGATTGATTTAATCCAAAAGTATGTTGCCTCCGGAGAAAAAGAGCCAAAGCTACATAAACTCGGTGGTACGGATTGGGTCAAAACTAAACGTAAAGTAACAGCGGCCATTCAGGACATTGCGGATGACTTGATCAAATTATATGCCAGACGGGAAGCGGAAAGAGGCTTTGCATTTAGTGAAGATGATGATTTGCAACGTTCATTCGAAAACGCTTTCCCTTATGAAGAAACACAGGATCAGTTACAATCCATCAATGAAATTAAGAAGGATATGGAAAGTATACGTCCTATGGATCGATTATTATGCGGAGATGTGGGATACGGAAAAACAGAAGTGGCAATTCGTGCAGCATTTAAAGCCGTAACGAACGGTAAACAAGTAGCGTTCTTAGTGCCAACTACTATCCTGGCGCAGCAACATTACGAGACGATGAAAGAACGTTTTGCAGATTATCCTATAACGGTTTCAGTACTTAATCGTTTCCGTACTAAGAAAGAACAAGATGAAACGATTAAAGGAGTTAAAGCTGGTACTATCGATATTGTCATCGGTACACATCGCTTATTGTCAAAAGACGTAGTTTACCAAGACCTTGGGCTTCTTGTTGTTGATGAAGAGCAACGTTTTGGTGTTACGCATAAAGAAAAGTTAAAGCAATTAAAAAATAACGTGGACGTACTTACATTAACTGCAACACCGATACCAAGGACTTTGCATATGTCGATGGTTGGAGTACGCGATTTATCTGTAATTGAAACGCCACCAGCTAACCGTTTCCCTGTCCAAACATATGTCATGGAAGATAATGGAGGGCTCGTTCGTGAAGCGATTGAGCGAGAAATGGGACGCGGCGGACAGGTCTTCTATTTATATAATCGTGTAGAAGATATGGACCGTAAAGTGCAAGAAATCCGTGACTTGGTACCGGAAGCACGCATCGCTTCTGCACATGGTCGGATGGGGGAAGCAGCACTCGAAGCAGTAATTTTGAGTTTTCTTGAAGGAGAATTTGATGTGCTCGTAACAACGACCATTATAGAAACCGGGATCGATATTCCGAACGTCAATACGTTGATTGTCCATGATGCAGACCGCATGGGATTATCACAACTTTATCAGTTACGTGGCCGGGTTGGTCGTTCTAATCGCGTAGCGTACAGCTATATGCTTTATCAGCGTGATAAAGTGTTGACAGAAGTTGCCGAAAATCGTTTGCAAGCAATCAAAGAATTTACTGAGCTTGGGTCAGGCTTTAAAATTGCCATGCGCGATCTATCCATTCGAGGTGCAGGAAATTTACTTGGTTCGCAACAACACGGATTCATTGATTCTGTTGGGTTCGATCTGTATTCGCAGTTACTACAAGAAGCGATAGAAGAAAGACAGACGGGCGTCGTGAAAGAAGACAAGGTGGATGTCGAAATCTCCTTGCCTATCAATGCTTATCTTCCTGAATCATACATTCAAGACGGTTATCAAAAGATTCAAATGTATAAACGCGTAAAAGCTATCACGGGCGATGAGGATTATTTGGAACTTGTCGACGAGATGATCGACCGTTTTGGCGATATGCCATTCGAAGCCGACTTATTACTCCGCGTCGGACGTATGAAAGCATGGGGACGTGACGCAGGCGTACTATCCATTAAAAAAGTACAAGGGATAGTGGAAATCCGCATGTCGGCAGAAGGAACTGCTCGCGCTGATGGTGCAAAGCTGATGGAACATTCCTTGAAGTTTGGCCATGCGGTTGGACTGACAATTGACAACGGACAAATCATTGTAACCGTGAATGAAAAGAAATCTAATCAGTTTACAGAATTTGATATGGTAGAAGAGATGGTCCATACGATGCAGGAAACAGCGAAGGAAGTAGAATCTACGGATGCCTTGTAACACCTCGATTGCATAAAATGACCAATGTTGATGCATACTATCCTCAGAAATACATTTAATTTCGAGAAAGTGAGGCATTATACATGAAGGCAACGGGTATCGTCCGCAGAATTGATGACTTGGGAAGAGTAGTTATACCAAAAGAAATTAGAAGGACACTTCGCATTCGTGAGGGGGACCCTTTGGAGATATTCACTGATCGAGAAGGGGAAGTCATTTTAAAGAAGTATTCACCTATTTCAGAGCTTGGCGAATTTGCTATGGAATATGCAGAATCACTTTATGAAACGATTGGTACTCCTGCGCTGATTAGTGACCGCGATGAAATGCTAGCGGTAGCAGGTCTTGCCAAGAAAGACTATATGAATCGACAGTTGGCACCGATATGCGAAGAAATCCTTAACGGCCGATCGACTGTCATCGAGAAGCATGAGAAGACGGTAGAATGGGTACCAGGTCAAGTAGAGCAGGTTAAATCTTATTGTGTTGTACCGGTTATCACAAACGGTGACGCAATCGGTGCAATCTATTTGCTATCAAAAGTTCATTTTGTTGGAGAAGTCGAGCAAAAAGCAGCGGAGACAGCAGCTAATTTCTTGGCAAAACAGATGGAAAGCTAAATGGATTTACTAAAAGTATTAAATTTTTTACCTAAAACTCACAGTAGATTCATCTACTGTGAGTTTTTTGATGTGTAATTTATTATGAATTTAAAACGACGTGCTATTTTTAGATGGATGACCAGTAAAGAAACTTTATTTAACCTAAAAATTATAAGAAATCCAACAGCACTAATTACATATAATTCCTTTTTAAGTGTATTTACGTTAATAGCATTTCAATATTTTTCTTCATTTAAAAAGTGAAATATTTCACATACTACCGTCATATCCTGATTTTTTGAAACGTTTTTCTTTACGTGAAACTTTTCACAAAACCCCTTAGTGAAGGGCTTCACAAGGCATAATTTAAAAGGTGAAAGGTTTCACATACTACGAAAAAGCATAAAAGTCAAAACTTTTTTAAAAATATTTAAAGGCTCTGTAAAACCCGAGATAGAAGTAATGTAACCGCTTACGAATTTACAATTTTTAGAGTAGACAGAAAATTATTACTTGTATTTACTTTGCGTTTACGCTTATAATCACTACCAACACGAATGAACAATAAAAAACCAGACAGGGAGAGCGATATTATGAACAGGAATTACAAATCTTCTTTACACATGCATCAAATTCACAATGGAAAAATGGAAGTTGTTTCGAAAGTACCGCTAGAAAATAAAGAGGATTTAAGTTTGGCGTACTCACCAGGAGTTGCTGAACCTTGTGTAGAAATCGCTCGAGACCCATCTCTTGCATATGAATATACAATCAAAGGGAATTTGGTAGCGGTTGTGACAGATGGTACGGCTGTACTTGGACTCGGAGATATCGGGCCTGAAGCATCTTTGCCAGTAATGGAGGGGAAGGCTTTATTGTTGAAGCAATTCGCAGGGATTGACGCATTCCCGATATGTCTAGATACAAAAGACGTGGACGAAATTGTCCATATCGTAAAAGCAATGAGTCCGACATTTGGAGCTATAAACCTTGAAGATATTTCTGCTCCTCGTTGTTTCGAAATTGAACGGAGGTTACGTGAAGAATGTAGTATTCCGATCTTCCACGACGATCAGCATGGTACAGCAATTGTAGTAGGTGCGGGATTACTTAACGCATTAAAGGTAGTTGGGAAAGAAAAAGAAGAAGTGAAAATTGTTTTGAACGGTGCAGGTGCTGCTGGAATTGCGATTACGAAACTATTATTGAATATGGGCTTCGAAAACATTATTATGTGTGATTCAAAAGGTATTATTTATGAGGGCCGCGAGAATGCGATGAATGACATTAAGCATGAAATGTCACGCATCACGAACCTCAATAAAATTGAAGGTTCCTTAGCTGAAGCAATGAAGGGCGCAGACGTATTTGTCGGTGTATCTGTTGCGAACTTGCTGACGAAGGAATTAATTGCATCGATGAATACAGATCCAATCGTATTTGGACTGGCGAATCCAATGCCAGAGTTGAAGCCTGAATTGGCAGACGAGTATGGAGTGCGTATTATTGCAACAGGCCGCTCTGACTATCCTAACCAAGTCAACAATGTCTTGGCATTCCCTGGAATCTTCCGTGGAGCACTAGACGTTAGAGCAACGGAGATCAACGAAGAGATGAAACTTGCTGCGACATATGCGATTGCAGATTTGATCAATGATGAAGATCTACGTGACGATTACATCATTCCAGATCCATTTGATGACCGTATCCCGACGATTGTTGCACATGCAGTAGGAAAAGCTGCAATGCGCTCGGGCGTGTCCGTTTCAAAGGAACTGATTTTGCCTAACCCCAGCTGAAGATGAATAATGGAACGTCTTTCCTATCAGGTATAGGGGAGGCGTTTTTTTATTTATGAAACGAGTGAATGAAGTGAGCGAAGCACAGTTCGACATTCGGGGGACACGCATTGTTATAGGTCTGCGGATTATTTATGAGAGCGTAGTACCGGCGCTCATAAATCTCTCCAAGCGCTCATAATTCAAAGTTAACCGCTCTATGGTGCCTGACTTCCGCTCTATCAACATACGCAGGCGCTCTATCAGACTCCGCAAGCGATCATACTTACGCGGCAACCGCTCAATGCGTCCCACTCTGAAGTGGAAATTATAAACTAATCTCCCCTCGTTCATTGGAGAGATTAGTTCTGCGCCTAGCGCACACACGCCACCCTCATTGTGCACGTATAGTATGATAAAACCAAATAGGCTGGAGGAAGCGGAATGACTTGGCTACTGATCGTAGGCTTTGCAATTTCATCTAGCATAGACAACTTTGGAGTCGGACTATCTTACGGGGTACAGCGAGTCCATATTCCATTCACGTCGAATGCACTCATTGCGGTAATTTGTTTTATCTTTAGTTTGATCGGCATCATCTTCGGTGCATGGCTGGCCGAAATGCTACCAGGCATACTCCCTGATCTCATAGCGTTTGCTGTACTAAGCGTCATTGGGATACGCATCATGATAATCGCCTTTCGTCAACCAAGAAAACCTCAAGCGAATGTGTTCAGTGAACCGGAAAAAATGGATTTTGACGGATCTTCACATATTAGTTTGGGGGAAGCATTACTACTCGGTATTGCGCTTTCTGCGAATGCATTAACGAACGGTGTCGGAGCAGGTCTTTTGGCGTTGTCACCAATCGCAATCGCATTATCGGCGGCTGTTGGTAGTTATATAACATTGTCTATTGGTGTAGGACTAGGTGCGAAACTAGCAGGTGTCCAAATTGGTAAGATGTCACTAGGTCAGTTTGGAACATTCATGAGTGGTGTCATAATTTTATTGATTGCGGTCACACGTCTACTTTGACATGATGGGATGGTATACTAGAAATCATTATCGAATGAAAGAGGCGCATATATGGCGTTGACTAAATGGAATATGAAGTCGTTTATGAAAGGTGCATCGATTTTAACTATTGCCGCTATCATCGTCAAAGTGCTGAGCGCGGTCTATCGCGTACCATTTCAAAACTTAGTTGGAGATAAAGGATTCTATATTTACCAGCAAGTATATCCGTTCATCGGAATATTTATTGTTTGGACGTCTTCAGGTTTTGCTGTCGCGGTATCTAAGTTGCTTGCGGAAAGCAAAGGTCCTGGGGAGTCGCGCGGGATCTTACGCGTGTCACTCATTTACCTTCTCGTTTTATCGGTAGGAGTTTTTCTCCTCTTACGTTCAAGTTCATCTTTTTTTGCTGAATTAATGGGTGACAACGCATTAGCACCTGTTTTGCAAACCGGTTCATATATCGTTCTTGCACTACCGTTTCTGGCTGTACTGAAGGGTGTTTTTCAATCGGAGGGGCAAATGATACCTGTAGCCATTTCAAACGTCTCAGAGCAGTTGTTCAGAGTAATTATTGTGCTAACAGGTACGTGGATGGCGATACGTGCGGGCATATCGCTTTATACAATAGGTGAAATTACGATGTGGGCAGCGATTGTCGGTGAAGTGATAGGCGTCTTAATCCTGGTATGGTTTTTCCTACAACGGGAAAGGATGCCGGTAGATACTGTAAAGTCATGGCAAGTGATCAAAGATCTGACCAAAATTAGCATCGGCGTTAGTGCAAGTTCATTAATTTTATTAGTATTCCAATTGGTGGATTCATTCACAATCTATAACGCATTAATTGAAGCAGGTGCAATGAGTGAGGCTGCGATGGAAATGAAAGGCGTCTATGACAGGGGGCAGCCACTTGCGCAAATGGGTATTTTACTTGCATCTACGTTGGCGTTAGCGCTCGTGCCGTTAATCGCGCATCATGCAACCAAAAATGATGGACAAGGCGCGTTACCGTTCATTAGTTTGACGTTCCGGACGTCTATCTTATTCGGCTGGGCTGCAACGATAGGGTTAGTTCTGATACTGCCTTTCGTCAATGAAATGCTGTTTCAAACACGAACAGGATCTGTCGCGCTGATCATTTTCTGTATCCAGATTTTCTGGTTGTCGATTATTTTGCCATTGACGGCTATCCTTCAAGGGAGTGGAAAAGTGCGTGCGCCGTTGCTATTCATGTTGCTTGGCGTCGTAATAAAACTGTTGACTACACCATTGATGGTTCGACAGTATGGTATTGAAGGTGCAGCCGTATCAGGCACTACTGCATTCGCGGTGGTTGCTGTATTATTGATTATGTATTTTAAGAGATTTTGGAAGTTTCCATTGGCTCCGCAACATTTTTACACTGTGCTGATTAGCGCAGGCGTTGCAATGGCAGGGGTATTAATTCCCTGGATGCTTTTTGCGGACTATTGGCTGTTTGACGGCTTATCCTCACGCGCCAGTTCAACGTTAACTGCACTGTCAGCTGTTGCAATTGGGGCAATCATATTCCTTTTTGTCATCTTGAAATCACGTATAATGAAAGAAAAAGAGTGGTACTTACTACCTTTTGGAAAACGATTGGCGACCGCTCAACTATGGCTAACTAAAAATAGAAGGTGAATTATGTGAATAAAATAACTGTTATTGGGCTTGGTGCAGGTGATGTAGAACAATTGTCGCTAGGCACGTACCGATTATTGAAACAAGCGGATCATCTCTACATTCGTACGGAAGAACATCCAGTCGTTGCAGATTTACGTTTGGAAGGATTAAAAATGAAAAGCTTTGATTCAATTTACGAAGCAAATGATGCATTTGAAGACGTCTACCAACAAATCGTCGATACACTCCTTGAACTGAGTGCGCAACAGCCGATTACATACGCTGTGCCGGGTCACCCACTTGTAGCGGAACGTACGGTGCAACTCTTAATTGAAAAAGAGCGGGCGGGTGAGGTTGAACTTCATATCGCGGGTGGTAGTAGCTTTTTGGATCCGATTTTTACAGCGCTACGTATAGATCCGATTGAAGGATTCCAGTTACTTGATGGCACGGACTTGAAACGTGATGACGTGCGCATGGATCAGCACATACTAATTGGACAAGTCTATGATGCATTCGTTGCTTCTGACGTGAAATTGTCTTTAATGGAGAAATATCCTGATCATCATGTTGTAACCATCGTTACGTCAGCAGGTTCACAAGATGAGAAACTGACCGAAATACCACTATTTGAGCTTGACCGTACAGTGACGTTGAATAATCTAACGACTGTCTATGTACCACCGCTGCTAGATCACGAACAACGACTGAAAGAGTGGAGTTCATTCAGGGACATCATTGCTACGTTACGTGGACCCGCTGGTTGCCCTTGGGATCGCGAGCAAACGCATGAATCATTGAAGCGCTATTTGATCGAAGAATCCTTCGAGTTGATCCAAGCCATCGATGAAGAAGATGACAACGCAATCATAGAAGAACTAGGAGATGTTTTACTGCAAGTCTTCCTGCATGCGCAAATCGGAGAAGACAATGGATATTTCTCCATGGAAGACGTACTCGAGGTCGTCGGCTCCAAAATGATTCGACGACATCCACATGTATTTGCGCAAACGCAAGCCGACACAACGGAAGAAGTGTTGACGAACTGGCAAGCAATTAAGGACCAGGAAAAAACGAAACCATCTACCTTATTAGAAGGGCAAGAACGTTTGGCATCCTCTTTGTTGACATCTTATAATTATCAAAAGACTGCAGCCAAAGTAGGATTTGACTGGCCGTCCATCGAAGGAGCCTTCGATAAGTTTCAGGAAGAGTGGCAGGAGTTTCAAGCCGAAGTGGAAAATGGCGGGCCGGAGCAACAGTTAGACGAACTTGGAGACGTACTATTCACTATCGTTAACATTGCAAGATACCTGAAGATCTCACCAGAAGAGGCCATGTGGCACACCAACGAAAAATTTAAGACTCGTTTTCAGTTCGTGGAGCAGTCCGTGAAACAAGGAAGCGGAAAATTTGAAGACTATACATTAGATGAACTAGAAGAGTTCTGGCAACAGGCCAAACGAAAGGAAGAATCCAAATGAGACTCGATAAATTTTTGAAAGTATCACGCTTTATCAAACGCCGTACGCTTGCGAAGCAAGTGGCCGAGCAAGGCAGAATTACGATTAATGGAAAAATAGCTAAGGCATCGTCGGTCGTTAAACCAGGTGATGAGCTGTCAATTCGCTTCGGTCAGAAGATTGTTCATGCTACGGTAAATGAGTTGAAAGCATCGACTAAAAAGGAAGATGCAGCAGGTATGTACACGATCACTAGCGAAGAACGGTTAGAGAAGGTAGAACCTGAGTTTGTGGATGACGAAGAGTAAAGCTTATTAACGAGGAGACAGCCTGATATCAGGTTGTCTTTTTTTATAGATAAGCTAAAGGGGGTAGGATGAAGGATTTGCATTTCGATTTAAAAGCGACTTGTCATGTTTGGCCAAGCCTCTGCATAGAATATGGGGAACGTACTAGAGAAGGGGGACGCATATGCAGATTCAAACAGACAGCTCGATGTATACTATTCCATCAGGAGACCATGTAGTAACGATGCGCAATCGCAAAAGAATGGACCTCACATCCGTGAAAACGATCGACCGCTTTGACCAGGAGGAATTTCTCGTTAGAACATCGCTAGGCGTATTGCAAATTCGTGGGGAGGAACTGCGTATTGTACATCTAGATGTGGACAAGGGCTTACTCACGCTTGAAGGTACCGTCCAAACACTTCAATACGATGATGAAGAAGCAGGCTCACGCAGTTTCCTCCATAAATTATTCGGATGAGTTTATCCGTCCAGTTCTTCAGTCTATTGGCGATGATCGGGACAGGAATTACTGCTGGAATTGTAATGGATTTATTCGGAACTATTGTCGCTGCGTGCGGCAATCGTTCGTTCATTAGAAGATGGGCATTCTGGTTGGAATGCCTTATCTGGATTGCGTTGGGAATAGTGTCGTTTTGGGTATTAATTATGGTGCGCGACGGGGCATGGAGAATGTATGACCCCGTAGCACAGGTTAGTGGCTTGTTATTGTATGCAACGGTCTTTCATCATCCCGTTAGAATCATAGGTAGACTACTGTTACTTGTGGTGCTTAGGCCGATTTGGCTCATCATTCGTCTTGTCTACCTACTGATTCAACGCATTTTCTATTTAATTTTCTCTATTCTGTCACTAATTACTTCACCGGTTATAAGATTAGTAAAGAACGTAGGGAAATTCCTTCAAAATAAATGCAGAGTACTATATAATAGATTACATTAGTAGATTACGGCAGAAAGGTGTGTGCGCCATGAAAAAAACACAGAAGCCCTCAACAAAGAATGTGACATCAATCGATACAGACTATGTGCGCTCCATGCAAAAAAAAGAAAATTTTAAAAAAGCACAACAAAAACGTCTGCGTAATCGGTTGGCTGTATTTTTTGTTATCGTTTGTGTCGTTGCTGGAAGTTTATTCAATATGAATGCTGGACAGAAAGAAATTTTGGCTGCCAAACATAAGGAAAAAGCCGAAG
This sequence comes from Sporosarcina ureae, assembly GCF_002082015.1. Lineage (GTDB taxonomy): Bacteria > Bacillota > Bacilli > Bacillales_A > Planococcaceae > Sporosarcina > Sporosarcina ureae_A. Next base: position 2,047,140 of record NZ_CP015109.1, read on the forward strand.
CAACAGCGACACTAGAGGATTTGAAGGAACAGCAAGAGCAACTAAATAGGCAGTTAATTCGTTTAGATGATGATGAGTATATTGCTAAACTCGCACGCAAAGAATACTTTTTGTCTGAGTCCGATGAGATCATTTTTTCCATCCCTGATAAGAAAAAGGAGTCAGAAAAAGACATAATAAAAGAGTAGTCATGTTGACACTCTTTTTTTGTTGGCTATAATATAGGTAGGAGCCTGTAAAATACAGGCACTGCCAATATGGTTGATAGGCTTACGAGCCGCTTAAAACTTAAGGAGGAGCATTTTTTTTATGTCAATTGAAGTAGGCAGCAAGTTAGAAGGTAAAGTAACCGGGATCACAAATTTTGGGGCATTTGTTGAATTGCCAAGCGGATCCACAGGATTAGTCCATATTAGTGAAGTAGCTGACAATTATGTCAAAGATATTAATGATCATTTAAAAGTCGGCGATATGGTTGAAGTCAAAGTAATGAATGTAGGATCTGACGGTAAAATCGGTCTTTCCATCCGTAAGGCTAAACCTGAGTCAGAACAACGTCCACAGCGTCCACAACGTCCAACTAGACCTCGTCAAGGAAGCAAACCGAGCTTTGAACGACCAGAGAATTTTGAACAGAAGATGGCAAAATTCATGAAGGACAGCGAAGAACGTCTAACTACCTTAAAGAGAGCGACAGAGTCCAAGCGTGGCGGTCGTGGAGCCAGAAGAGGATAACTTGCTGACTGATTCAACTGTAAACTAAAATCAGATGACATCCTATACGTATGTTCCGCACTATGGAGCATGCGTTTTTTTGTGCCGAACATTCGAGAAGCAAAAGTTAGGAACTCTTGATTCATGTAACAGCTCAGCGTTCGATAGGTTGTTTAGTACTAAAATTAGTGAGTATTCATCTTCCCAGCCCGAGCTCGTAGGGGGTTGCCTCTAGCCTAGAGTCGTGATTCTAATACGAGGAAGATCAGCAACATCGCGAGAGCCTTCCACACGCACCGAAGTGGGACAATGAAATTCCTCACTTATACTGCCAGTAAAACAACAACCTCCTGAACAAATAGGGAAAGAAAGAGTATATATAAGAACCACAACCCAACGCCGCTTATTACGCACTATTAATAAAACAGTAATCAAACCAGGGCTTAACCAATGTTAAAATCCACTATTTGGATCATTTTTCCCGACAAAAAAACCTCTGCCTAAGCAAGAGGGTTTTTGTATTTCTATTATAGCGGCGGAGGGATTCGAACCCACGACCTTTCGGGTATGAACCGAATGCTCTAGCCAACTGAGCTACACCGCCAAGATATACGCTCGTTAAGATTATACAATTCCCAACGCAACGTCTCTTATCATACTAGGCATTTGAAAAACTGTCAACAACTCTTTTGCTAAAAAATAAACATACGGAATACGTCGAAATGTTTTGTGAATATGCCGCCACGAACAGACAAAATTTCTCGCAAGTCCCATGTATAGTTTTATGTAAGAGAACATAGGGGGTATGGGAAATGAAAATGATTGACAATATGGAAAGACCAATTGTGCAAATGTTCAGGGCGTACTGGCAAGAACTGATGAATCGGAAAGTATACTTACTAACTGCTCTTCTTTTCTTAGTGGGATCATTCTTTCTATCGCAAGCAGTAGTATTTGATATGGCAGTACCATTCTTCTTGCCGATCTGGGCATTGGCCAGTATGCGTTACCGTCAACACATGATCTATGTATTCATAGGGGGTATGGCCGGCAGCGCGTTTCTTGGGGTAGGACAAGCTGTCATTCATTTAGCACAATTGTTACTGTTTCATTCAATCATTAAAATTCCGGTTGTGAAGAGATCTGTTCCAATCGCTGTGGCGGGAGCAATGATTATTCCACAATTAGTCTGGCAACTTGTGAAGTACGGCGACGGGATGTTGCCTTTAGCGATTCAATTGTCGATAGGGTTAGAAGCATTGCTTGCATTGTTCATGACGATTTTCATGTTGTTAGCTTTTCCTTCTATAGAAAGGATGCTGTATGGACCATGGAATCCTGAGCAGATCAGCGCGATGTGTATTGTGGGAGCGCTTGCAGCTACCGGGATGGGAGGATTCCAAATTGGTACGGTATCTGTTGCTGGAGTGTTCTTATTTTTAGCGATATTTGTAGCTGCCGTAGTAGGGGGAGTACCGTTCGCTACAACTGTCGGTATGATTATCGCGTTAATTATAGGTGTATCAGAATTATCCTTTACGGGCATGATGGCGTTATATGGTATGACGGGTTTGCTAGCGGGTTCGCTGAAGCGCTTTGGGAAGCTTGGAGTCATCACCGGCAGTGTCTTTGTTTCGCTCTTTTTCCTTCTATATGATGCGACACTGCCTCTGGATACCGTTCACTTTTCCACGGTTGGTGCCGCGGCCCTACTGTTACTATTAATTCCTTCACGCAAATTAAGCCAAATACGACAAGTTTTATTGCCGAAACAAGAAGGAATATCCGAAAAACGACAGCAATGGCTGGCGGATAAACTAGATGGTCAATTGGCAGAGTTCCAGCAATTTGCTCACTTTATGTCAACGCTCGTGAATGATCGTCTGTCTCCTGAAGAGGAAGTAGCAGCGACAAGTCAAGTGCCGTCTATTTGTCAATCCTGTTTTCGTTACCGAAAGTGTTGGGAGAGCGAAGAGGACAGTATAGAACCATTAATTGATGAATGGGAAACTACCTATTCAGCAACGAAAAAGGCGGCTCGTGTTCGAGTTGAACAGCAGATGAAGTATAAATGTCTACGTTTTAAGGGACTAATGAATGAATTGGAGGAGAGAGGAGCTAACAAGTTATTGATGGGGCAGTTACAACACGGAAGAAAAATGTTAGCCCTGCAATTACGCGATATGAGTACGCATATTGAAAAAGTCATGAGAGAGGTAAAGGAAGACCTCACTACGTATAAGTTGGCTGAAGAAGAGTTGGCGAATCGTTTACAATCACAAGCAATAGAGTTTTTCCAAATAGATATATTATCGGAAGAACGGGGTGCATGCAGAATTGTGATTTCTGTCCCGGAAAAGAAGGCAGATTTTGAAGCGGAAACAACGGTTGGAGAATATTTACTACTGCCGATCTTGGAGCAAATGTACGAAGAGCCAATGCATATTTCAAAATCGACTTATCAGCCGTTCCCTTTTCCGCATGTGCAATTAACCTTTAGTTCAGCCGTTCGTTTTTCACTGGAATATGATATTGTCACAACAGCAGGAAAAGGATCGTTTAACGGTGGTGATGCGTATGAGTTATTTAAGATTCATGACGGTTTGTCAGCCGTGCTGTTATCGGACGGAATGGGACAAGATATCAATGCATACCACGAAAGTAGGAAAGTAATCCGTCTAATGAGAGAATGCTTGGGTCAAAAAATGGACCCTGAAACTGCTATCCATACATTGCATTATATGATGGCATTGAATGGATTAGACGATATGTATGCAACCCTCGACTTGGCATTAATTGATTTGCAGGAAGGGCGACTGTGGTCGTGGAAAGCTGGTTCGATGAGTACTTACATTAAAAGAAGCGATGAGTGTATCCGGTTAGACAGCAAAACTGTACCATTTGGCTTTTTACCATCATTCTCAATAGAGGCGAAGAATGAAAAGCTAAAGTCAGGTGATATTGTCGTTATGACGACGGACGGAATATTTAATGGAGATGTACCGCTTGATATCCAAGAAGACGTAATGAATCAAACGATAGAACGTTTTAAGGACATGGATTGCCGGACGATTGCCGATCAAGTAATGATGGAGATGGAGCGGGTATTTGAGTCGGTAGAAGATGATCGTACGATTCTTGTAATGAAAGTTGGCCATATTGTGCCAAAATGGTCAAAGGCTAATAAGCAACCTCGAATCATTTCTAGCTAAACAATGTTAGAATGGAGAGAGGAGGGAGATGGATCATGAGAAGTTTGCAGCAAAAAGTATTGAAGTTTATCGACAAGCAAACGTTGATTCCTCCTGGCTCTCGTGTATTAGTCGCGTGTTCGGGTGGTGTGGATTCCATGGCACTGCTTCACTTTCTTGCGACGCATCAGCAATCTCTGGTCATTGAAGTGGGGGCCATCCATGTAGATCATATGTTACGTGGAGTTGAATCTGCTGAAGATGCGTCTGTTGTGAAGCAGCTGTGCAAGGAATTCGGGCTACCCTTTTATTCTGAACAAGTACCTATTCCCGCTATCTTAGAAAGCCAGGGCGGTAATATGCAGCAAGTGTGTCGGCAACAGCGTTATGCGCGGTTCGAACAAACGATGGCAAATGAGCAGTTTACTGTTCTCGCGACAGCTCATCATGCTGATGACCAACTGGAGACAGTGCTGATCCAATTAAGTAAAGGGCAATCATTAAATGGTATGCCGATCCAGCGGTCGTCCCATACTGGGAAAATCATACGTCCATTCCTCCCGTTAAAAAAGAGTGAATTGTACACGTATGCATCACATCACAAAATAACGTTCCGAGAAGATCCGAGTAATCAGCAAGATAATTATCTGCGCAATCGTGTGCGACGTCACGTACTACCCATCTTAATAGACGAAAATCCATCCGTCGCGATCAACACAGTCCGACAAACAGAACAACAGCAAGCAGATGAAAATTTGCTGAAAGAGCTAGCCGATCAACATTGGCGAGCGATTGTCACGTATACGGATGAGCAGCTTCCCTCTTTTCGACGGGAGGCATTTCTTGCTATTCCCTACGCTTTACAAAAGCGCGTGATTCAACTACTATTAAAATGTCTAACTAACCCAGCAACAGAGAACGCTGAGTGGCATTTTGCATTAGTAGATGAACTGTTACACCACATTACAGACTCGGCTGGGAATGTCACAATTGATTTGGCGTATGGCTATCGGTTTGTCAGGGAATATGATAAACTGCTAATTACAAAATGGGATATAGATCCAGCATCTCTTCGTCCAAAAGTACTTGCGAAAGGTATTTGGCATACGTGGGGAAATCTTCATTTTTACTGGCATCATGCCAACGCGTATAGAATTGAAGAGCTCTTACCATCAGATGAGATCAGATATTTCCAATTACCTGAGTCAGAACTTCCGCTAACTGTACGGCTTCGGATGACCGGAGACAGAATGTTACTTAAAGGAATGTCCGAGAAGAAACGTGTAAAGCGGATATTGATTGATGAAAAGATTGGAATTAGGCAAAGGCAACAGCAACCTGTCATTACGACAGCAAGTGGTACTGTATGTGCAGTGCCTGGTGTACGGTATAGTGAGATGTTTTCACACCGCCAACTAGAAGGCGATTCATACATATGGATTACGCGAGAAGGCGAGACAAGATAAAATAGAGGGGGACGGGCCGATGATCGCGCAAGATATCGAGCATGTTTTAATTTCAGAAGAGCAACTAGAAGAGAAAGTCCGAGAACTCGGAGCAGTATTAACTGAGGAGTATCGTGAAAAATTCCCCTTGGCGGTAGGTGTACTTAAAGGTGCATTGCCATTCATGAGTGACTTGATCAAACGCATCGATACGTATATCGAATTGGACTTCATGGACGTTTCAAGTTATGGAAATGCGACGGTTTCTTCGGGCGAAGTAAAAATCATTAAAGATTTGAACACTAGCATTGAAGGGCGCGATGTACTGATCATTGAAGACATCATCGACAGCGGTAAAACGTTGAATTACTTAGTGGAGCTGTTTAAATACAGAAAGGCTAACTCTATCAAGATTGTTACGTTGTTGGATAAGCCGACAGGACGTAAAGTAGATTTAAAGGCTGACTATGTTGGCTTTGATGTACCAGACGCATTCGTAGTAGGTTACGGATTGGATTATGCAGAGAAGTACCGGAATCTACCATACATTGGTGTGCTGAAAAAAGAAATCTACTCTTTCTGATCAGACTTTAATCTAAAGGGATGCAAGCCTTTTTCATTAATGCATTTCTTTTGTTAAGTAGTGTTAATCTATGCTAAAATTTACAATAGTTTTCTGTTTAGTTTTTGTTGAATGAGATGAGGAGGCTTGGGATGAATCGAATACTTCGATACTTTCTTTTATATGGATTGATCTTCCTAGCAATAATGGGGATTTTCAGTTCGCTTAACAATCCAAATCCGAAGATGAAACCAATTCGGTATGATGAATTCGTCACAGCGCTGGAACAGGGAAAAGTTGAAAATGCAACTTTTCAGCCATTACAGCTAGTGTATGAAGTAAAAGGGGAAATGGCTGGCTACGAGAAAGGTGAAACTTTCGTAACGAACATTCCAGAAAATGACATGGACAGTATCGGTGAAATTGTCAAGACGACAAGTACTGAGATTGACATCCTGCCGCCTAAAGAAACAAGCGCGTGGGTATCGTTCTTTACAGGACTCGTACCATTCATAATTATTATTATCCTTTTCTTCTTCTTGCTGAACCAATCGCAAGGCGGTGGTGGCGGTAAGGTGATGAACTTCGGGAAAAGTAAAGCGAAACTGCAATCAGACGATCGAAAGAAAGTACGTTTCAATGATGTTGCAGGTGCAGATGAGGAAAAAGCTGAGCTCGAAGAAGTCGTGGACTTCTTGAAAGATGCCAGTAAGTTTGTGGAGTTAGGTGCACGGATTCCAAAAGGGATCTTGTTAGTAGGACCTCCAGGTACAGGTAAAACATTACTTGCACGTGCAGTAGCAGGTGAATCAGGCGTACCATTCTTCTCGATTTCAGGTTCTGACTTTGTTGAGATGTTCGTAGGTGTAGGTGCTTCTCGAGTGCGCGATTTATTCGAGAACGCCAAGAAAAACTCACCATGTATTATATTTATTGATGAAATTGATGCAGTTGGACGTCAGCGTGGTGCCGGCTTAGGTGGCGGTCACGATGAGCGTGAGCAAACATTGAATCAACTGCTAGTAGAAATGGATGGATTTGAAGGAAACGAAGGAATTATTATCGTTGCTGCTACAAACCGTCCGGATATTTTGGACCCAGCACTTCTTCGTCCGGGACGTTTTGACCGTCAAATTACGGTTGGTCGTCCAGATGTTAAAGGAAGAGAAGCTGTGTTGAAAGTTCACGCACGTAACAAGCCACTTGATGAAGAGACAGTTGATATGAAGGCTCTTGCTCAACGTACTCCAGGATTCTCTGGTGCAGATCTTGAGAACTTATTGAACGAAGCAGCTCTTGTGGCGGCGAGAAGAAATAAACAGAAAATCGATATGTCCGATATTGATGAAGCGACGGATCGTGTCATTGCGGGTCCTGCGAAAACGAATCGGGTCATCTCGAAAAAGGAACGAAACATTGTTGCGTTCCACGAAGCAGGTCACGTAGTTGTGGGCTTAATGCTGGATGACGCAGAAATTGTCCATAAAGTAACTATCGTGCCTCGTGGGCAGGCTGGCGGGTATGCAGTTATGTTGCCGAAAGAGGATCGTTACTTTATGACAAAACCTGAACTCCTCGATAAAATCGCAGGTCTTCTAGGTGGGCGTGTATCAGAAGAAATTGTGTTAGGTGAAGTATCAACCGGTGCGCATAATGACTTCCAACGTGCTACAGGTATTGCCCGTTCAATGGTTACAGAATACGGAATGAGCGATAAAATTGGTCCAATGCAGTTTGGTCAGACGCAAGGCGGCCAAGTATTCCTTGGACGTGACTTCAACTCTGAGCAAAATTATTCTGAGGCGATCGCATACGAGATTGACTCTGAAATGCAAACAATAATCAAAGAACAATACGAACGAACAAGACAAATTTTGACTGAAAACCGTGATTTGCTTAATCTGATCGCTACGACTTTATTGGAAGTCGAAACATTGGATGCGGAACAAATCAATCACTTGAAAGATCATGGCACATTGCCTGATCGCCCATATGAAAACAACGAGGGTAGCAACGATGTCAAGAAGATTGTAGAAGAATCCCCTGTGGATACTACAACTCCCGATAGCACGGGTGCACCACAAGACCCGTCAATTGGCGACTTGCCAAGTGAAGGTGGAACAGTAGACAAGACGTTGCCATCTATTGATGAAGAACGCAGAGACTAAGCGAACCTAACAGCCGACTGAATACAGTCGGCTGTTTTCTTATGAAAGGGAAGCATGTTTAATACACATTCACAGTATCTGGATGTGAAATTATGATATGATGTACGGGAAAAAGTCAAAGCAAGAGGGGATAACGACTATGTTATTAGTATTAGATACCGGCAACACCAATATTGTATTAGGTGTATATGAAGGAGATCAACTGAAGCACTACTGGCGGATGGAAACTTATCGACATAAGACGGAAGACGAATACGCCATGCAAGTAAAAGCGATGTTCCAACATGTGGGACTATCGTTCACTGACATCACCGGCATTATTATTTCTTCTGTAGTGCCACCCGTTATGTTCCCGTTAGAGCAAATGTGTAAAAAGTACTTTAATCAAAAGCCTATGGTCGTTGGACCGGGTGTGAAAACGGGGTTAAATATTAAATATGAAAACCCTCGAGAAGTCGGTGCTGATCGAATCGTCAATGCAGTGGCTGCCATTCGTGAATATGGAAGTCCGCTCATTATCGTAGATTTTGGAACAGCGACTACGTATTGCTATGTCAATGAACACGGAGAATACATGGGCGGCTCTATAGCGCCCGGCATTAAGATCTCTATGGAGGCGTTGTTTGATCGTGCCTCTAAACTTCCGCGCGTTCAGCTCGCTCGGCCGGAACATGTAGTAGGTAAAAATACGGTTGCAGCTATGCAGTCAGGTATTATATTTGGGTACGTTGGCCAGGTAGAAGGAATTGTCAACCGTATAAAAGAAGGTTCTGATGTAGAACCTACTGTAATCGCAACAGGTGGGATGGCAGATTTAATTGCATCTGAAACCAAGGTGATTGATGTTGTAGATGACTTCCTGACACTTAAAGGATTACATCTGATTTATGAAAGAAATTTGTAGGGAGAGAATAAAATGACAACAGACTATTTAGTAAAAGCGTTAGCCTTTGAGGGACAAATTCGTGCATACGCAGTAAGGTCGACAGAAACGGTAGGAGAAGTGCAACGTCGTCACCAAATGTGGCCGACAGCGACTGCTGCTGTTGGACGTACGATTTCAGCAGCGGTCATGATGGGAGCTATGTTAAAAGGTGATGACAGCATTACGGTGAAAATTCAAGGCGATGGTCCACTAGGCCCGATTGTCGTGGATGCTAACGCAAAAGGGGAAGTTCGTGGTTACGCGACGAATCCACAAACGCATTTGCCGTTAAATGAACAAGGGAAATTAGACGTTCGTGGGGCAGTGGGTACGGAAGGTACGCTGTCTGTCGTAAAGGATCTAGGTTTGAAAGATTACTTTACAGGGCAAGTACCGATTATTTCCGGGGAAATTGCTGAAGATTTCACTCAGTACATGGTAGTGTCTGAACAAGTACCGTCGGCTGTTGCGTTAGGTGTACTCGTTGATCCGGATAATACAGTTAAAGCATCAGGTGGATTTATTCTACAAGTCATGCCAGGAGCTACGGAAGAGACGATTGAATTGCTGGAAGGAAGAATCGCAAACATGACGGCAATTTCTACTATGATTGACAATGGACTGACACCTGAAGGAATCTTAACAGAAGTACTAGGTCAAGAAAATGTAGAATTTCTCTCTAAAGTAGATGTGAAATTTGATTGTGAATGTTCTAAAGAACGTTTTAGCGAAGCGATTAAAGGACTTGGAGCTGAAGAAATCCAAGCGATGATTGATGAAGATCATGGCGCAGAAGCGCAATGTCACTTCTGTTTGGAGAAGTATCAATTCTCTGAGCAAGAACTACGAGAATTACTATAATTAGAATCTAAACTACTGACCCGTTACCGATTGCGTTATGCGGTAGCGGGTAATTGAATAATCTATGCAAACTTATGTACTCACTGTAGAAAGCGCTACCAATATCCGTGCAAGTATTCTACGCAAAAATGAATGAAGACTTGTATATACTTCGACAACCGACTCGCTGTTCAATTTGTTTGGTGAGAAAGTGATAAACTGTAATCTTCTGAATGATATTATTGACAAGTGAAATAGAAGGTAGTAACATTAAGTCAATAAAGCATATTAAAATACTAGGTATTAGGAGCGGATGACAAATGAGTAGAGTGGGAAATTCTGTTATTGATTTAGTAGGTAACACACCGCTAGTGAAATTAAATCGTTTAACAGGTGCAGATGACGCAGATGTGTATTTGAAACTAGAATTTTTCAATCCTGGCTCAAGCGTCAAGGACCGTATTGCGCTTGCTATGATCGAAGAAGAAGAGAAAAATGGTAATTTAAAAGATGGTAGTACAATCATCGAACCGACAAGTGGGAACACAGGAATTGGACTTGCGATGATAGCAGCGGCAAAAGGGTATAAATCTGTACTGGTAATGCCTGACACAATGAGTTTAGAGCGGCGCAACTTACTTCGCGCATACGGGGCGGATTTAGTCCTTACTCCAGGTGCTGAAGGGATGAAAGGTGCAATCTCGAAAGCTGAGCAACTAGCGGAAGAAAACGGCTGGTTCTTGCCACAACAATTCAATAATGAAGCGAATCCTGAAATACATCGTCTGACAACAGGACCGGAAATCGCTAATGCTCTAGATCAAGTGGATGCATTTATCTCGGGAATTGGTACGGGTGGTACGATTACAGGAGTAGGGCAAGTGTTGAAAGAACGTTTCCCTGGAGTCCGTATCGTAGCGGTAGAGCCGGAAGATTCAGCGGTATTATCCGGAGATAAGCCAGGACCACATAAAATTCAAGGGATCGGTGCGGGATTCGTGCCAGAAGTTTTAGACACGGATATCTATGATGAAATTATCAAAATCTCTAATGATGATGCGTATACGTTTGCGCGTCGAGCGGCTCGCGAAGAGGGGATTCTTGGAGGAGTATCTTCAGGCGCGGCGATTGCGGCTGCGTTGCAAGTGGCAAAGAAGCTTGGTAAAGGTAAAACAGTTGTAGCAATCATCCCATCTAACGGAGAGCGCTACTTAAGCACACCTCTTTATCAGTTTGACGAAGAGTAAAAGGCTAAATATCGTGGAAGCCGTCTGCTAGCACTGCAGGGAGTCCGAAGTCGTAATTGTATCCATAGCACATATGAAACTGTCACTAGAAGTAGTAAATTGCTTCTAGCGACAGTTTCTTTTTATATCCAGTAACTAAATAGCGTAATCATCATGCTGTTATCAGTGGGTGAAATTCTGTATAATTAAGATGAACCAAGCTAGTTATACATAGAACAGAGGAGGCTCACTGTGAGTAAAAAGTGGAGCATAATAGTTTCAGTGTTAATTGTAATTGTCATGGGTACGATTATTTTCTTGTTGAATAAGGAAATTGAAGAAGAAACGGGTGGCCTTCCGGGTTATGAGGACTTGAATATGGAGAGTTTGCCGAAAGATGTGGTAGATCGTTTGCCGGAGGATTGGCAAACTACTACGGATACGGATAAGCCTGGGCTTGCGAAGGGAGACTTAGCTCCGGATTTCGAATTGGCTACACTTTCAGGTGATACGGTCAAGTTGTCCGATTATCGTGGCAAGACGGTCATGTTGAACTTCTGGGCATCGTGGTGTCCGCCATGCCGTTCAGAAATGCCGCATATGGAAAACTACTATACAGACAATAAAGAGTCCGACAATATGGAAATACTTGCGGTCAATATGACGAAAACAGAGAAGAACAAGGTGGAGAGTGCGAAAGAATTTGTCGATGAATATAAATTGACGTTCCCGATTTTATTAGATAAGGATAGCGAAGTCATGAAAATGTATCAAATAAAAGTCTATCCGACTTCGTATATCATTAATAAAGAAGGTGTGATTACGGATAAAGTGATGTTGCCGTTAGATGATACGATGATTAAACAGTTGATAGAAGAAAGCGCAGAGTGAAAACTAGAGACGCAGGGGGAACTAGCATGAATACAGTAGCCTATCAGACGGCTTCCATGACAAAAGACGAATTTTTTTATGCCTACCGCCAACTTGCAACAACGGTAGAACGACATGTTTTATTAGAGAGTGGTCGTGGTGGGAAGATGTGTGTGGCGGGACTTGATCCACTTGTGACGTTCAACGCAACTAAAACAGGTCTACATTTAGAGTGGCGTGATGGGAAAGAAGAGTGGCTGACGGGAGATGATCCGCTAGTCTTGCTGAATGAGTTTATGAGGCGATATAACCTGGAGCATCAAAAAGATCTGCCTGCCTATCAAGGTGGACCGATTGGGATGGTCAGTTACGATTATGTTAGACGTTATGAGACTTTACCGGTACTTGCGAAGGAAGACTTGGCAACACCTGACGTATTCTTTTACCTCTTTGATCAATGGGCGGTGTTCGATATAGAGAATAGCGATGTCTATTTTATGACGTTGCCTGAGAAGCAGCATGCGCTGGATAATATGGTGAATGAGTGGACGGAAGCGTCACAAAAAGGTCTACGGAATCGTCAATTTACTACTGGACAAGCAGTAGATGTGGACGTTACTGAAGAAGATCTACAAGTTTCTGTAACAGGAGAGCAATTCGAGCAAATGGTGCGCGATGTACAGCAATTCATTGATGATGGAGACGTAGTGCAAGTGAATTTGTCCGTACGTCAATCAAAACCGCTCGAAGCACCTTCCTTATTGATGTATGAAGCACTGCGTTCGTTCAATCCTTCTCCTTATATGGCTTATATGGCAGCGCCGAATTTTGAAGTGGTTTCGGGTTCTCCAGAGCTATTGTTGAAAAAGCGCGGAACTGAACTGAGTACACGCCCAATCGGTGGCACAAGAAAACGTGGGATGACGGAAGTGGAAGACCTATCTTTACAGGAAGAGTTGGTGTCGAATGCTAAGGAAATAGGTGAGCACAAGATGCTTGTCGACCTCGAGTGTGCGGATTTTCAAGGGATCTGTCAAGAAGGCACAGTAGAAGTGGATGAATTCATGGTCGTCGAAAAGTATTCGCACGTCATGCATTTGGTATCGAATGTTCGAGGTACTGCGTCTTCTGATGATTTGGCACCTATTATGCACGGTGTATTCCCTGGTGGCTCAATTACGGGAGATCCTAAATTACGTACGATGGAAATCATCGAAGAACTGGAACCGACACGTAGAGGACTCTACACAGGTTCAATGGGTTGGATTGGTTTCAATGGAGATCTGGAGCTGAATATCACCATTCGTACAGCATTCATTCAAGATGGTATCGTGCATATCCAAGCAGGTGCGGGTTTAGTACCTGATTCGGATCCTGCCGCTGAATATCAAGAGTCTCTAAATAAAGCAAAAGCATTGTGGCAAGCGAAAGAAATGGCGGAATTAGCGACTCGTGGAGAAAGTAGGCAACTGCATTGATTTGCTGGGTGAACGGTAAGCAAGTAGTCGCGGAGGAGTTACAAATATCCCCATTTGACCATGGGTTTCTTTACGGGCTAGGTTTTTTTGAAACGTTTCGTACATACGATGGCCATGTATTCCTTTACGAATCGCATATGATTCGCCTGCGGTCAGCATTGGCCGATTATCGTATTGAAATGCGGTATAGTGATGAGGAAATTTTATCGGCTATTTATTCTTTGTATAAGGAGAATGGCTATGAGGATGGGTATTACCGATTGAATGTATCAGCAGGTGTGCATGATATTGGGCTAGCACCTACACAATATGAACAACCAAATGTACTAATCTTCCAGAAAACGCTTCATCTGCCGCCTGTACATACGGAAAAAGATGGCGTTTGGCTTGCAACAACGCGTAATGAACCGGAAAGTGGCATTCGTCATAAGTCACATCAGTATGCGAATAATGTCAAAGGACGTTTAGAATTACCTTCATTGAAAGAAACAGAAGGTCTATTTATTACTTCGGACGGCTATGTAGCAGAGGGCATTACATCCAATGTGTTTTGGGTGAAACAAGGCGAGTTGTATACACCTTCCTTGGAAACGGGAATTTTACCTGGCACGACGCGAGCGTTTGTCATTGAAATGGCTGGTGAAATAGGATTACCTATCCATGAAGGCTTGTATATGCAAGATGAACTTGAACGGGCAGAGGAAGTATTTATTACCAATGCGATTCAAGAACTAGTTCCGATTCGCCGGGTAGGAGAAGTAATGTTTTCCGGCAAGGAAGGATCCATCTATCAACGATTGCATGCCGGTTACCAACGAGCTGTCAACCGAATGAAAGTGAGTGACTAGTAATGGAATTATCAAAAGCGCGTGCATCTTATAAAATGGGTGAAACAACGATCAACTTTACGGAAGAAACGGTAATTATGGGGATATTGAATGTCACGCCGGATTCGTTTTCGGATGGCGGAAAGTATGGACAGCAAAACACGGCTCTTGAACATGCACGGAAAATGCTAGCGGACGGTGCAAAAATTATCGACATCGGCGGAGAATCCACTCGGCCAGGGTATACACCTGTTTCGGTTGAAGAGGAAATAGCACGAGTTGTACCAACGATTGAGTTACTCACGAAAGAACTTGGCTGTGTAATATCAATTGATACGTCTAAAGCAGCTGTGGCGGAAGCTGCGATTATAGCAGGTGCAAGTATAATTAATGATGTTTGGGGTGCAAAGCGGGAACCAGCGATTGCAGAAGTGGCGGCGCGTTACGGTGTACCGATCATTTTGATGCACAATCGTGAAAATCGTCATTACGAGCTACCATTCATGGAGGCTGTCATAGAAGATTTACAGGAGAGTATTAATATTGCAAAGCTAGCTGGAGTTAGTGAAGAGATGATCTGGTTGGATCCAGGCATCGGCTTCGCAAAAGATTTCGAACAAAATATATTGGCGATGCAAGGGTTGTCTTCAATTGCGAAGCTCGGATATCCCGTTTTGCTTGGTACATCTCGTAAAGGTATGATCGGTAAAGTGCTCGATCTACCTGTGGAAGAGCGTATAGAAGGTACGGGTGCAACGGTTTGCTACGGCATTGAGCATGGTGGACATATTATGCGTGTTCATGATGTAAAAGAAATCTCACGTATGGTCAAGATGATGGATGTATTGACGAAGAAAGCAGCGTACACTGGGTAAGCGATAAAATGGAGGGATTTCATGGATTATATTCATTTGAATGATATGGAGTTTTATGGTTACCACGGTGCATTGCCTGAAGAGAATAAGCTTGGGCAGCGGTTTCGGCTGACGGTTTCGTTGGCGATGGATCTCGCAGAAGCCGGACAAACCGATGATTTATCGAAAACAATGAACTATGCAGAAGTCTATGAAATGTGCAAGAATATCGTAGAAGGGGAAGCGGTTCATTTGATCGAGACAGTAGCTGAAACGGTGGCGGGAACGATCATGACGGACTTTGCGAAAAAGGTAAATGGTGTGCGCGTCGTACTTATAAAGCCGGACCCACCGATTCGTGGGCATTACTCATCCGTTTCCGTGGAAATCACGAGGGGGCGTTTCTCTTGAATAGCGCCTACTTGTCATTAGGGTCGAATATAGGTGATCGACTCGAACATTTACAGCAGGCAGCACAATTGTTAAATGAACACCCATCTATTAACGTGTTACAAGTTTCTTCCGTATATGAGACTGAGCCTGTCGGATTAACGGAACAAGCGAAGTTTTTGAATATCGTAGTAAGGCTTGAGACTGCATTGGAAGCAACGGAATTATTGAGCGCGTGCCAATCTATTGAAAATAAGCTTGGCAGAATGCGTAAAATACGTTGGGGCCCACGTACGGTAGACTTGGATATTTTGCTTTATAACGAGGAACACATCCAATTGGAGAATCTGATCATCCCGCATCTCCGTATGCAAGAGCGGGCATTCGTGCTTGTACCGCTTGTTGAGATTAATGAGGATGTAAAAAATCCTACAACAGGAAAACTTTATCGTGAAGAGTTAGCGATAAAGGATGATGGAGTGAACCTTTGGAAAAAGGTTGAACAAGTCGAGGAGTTTTTACAATAAGATTGAACGTTGAATGATCAAACTGCTCTATAATAGGGCAGTTTTTTCTATACAATAGAAAGAGATAACTGTTTGTCCTTTTGTTAGCCTTGGAATTTGTGTACAATAGTTGCAGACGACTGATCCTGGGAATAGGGACAGTCAAAGCATGAAGGAGTGAAAGGGAATGTCCAATATGGATGAAATGAATGATCAGCTTTTGGTGAGACGCCAGAAGATGAATGATATACGTGAAGATGGTTTGGATCCGTTCGGTCAGCGTTTTGAACGCACGCACCTGACAAGCGAGATACGCTCTACGTATGAGGAGCAGTCAAAAGAAGAGTTGGAAGAAAACGAGCATGAAGTAACCATTGCTGGTCGTATTATGACAAAGCGTGGAAAAGGTAAAGCTGGATTCGCTCACATTTCAGATCTCGGAGGTCAAATCCAGATTTACGTACGTCAAGACGCGATCGGTGAAGATGCTTACAAGCTGTTTACCTCTGCGGATCTTGGAGACATAGTCGGTGTTCAAGGTATTATTTTCAAAACAAAAGTAGGAGAACTTTCTATTAAAGCAACAAATTTTACATTCTTAACAAAAGCGTTGCGCCCATTGCCTGAGAAGTTCCATGGTCTACAAGACGTAGAACAACGCTATCGTCAGCGCTACCTAGATTTAATATCAACAGAAGGTAGCAAAGAAACATTCATTATGCGTAGTCGAATCATTCAATCGATGCGTCATTACTTGGATGGGCAAGGCTTCCTTGAAGTAGAAACACCTATGCTTCATTCAATAGCAGGGGGAGCAGCAGCCCGCCCGTTCGTTACACATCACAATACGCTTGATATGACATTGTATATGCGGATTGCTATTGAACTACATTTAAAGCGCCTGATCGTTGGAGGCCTTGAAAAAGTATATGAAATCGGACGTGTTTTCCGTAATGAAGGAATGTCCACTCGTCACAACCCTGAATTTACAATGATCGAGTTATATGAAGCGTACGCGGATTACAACGACATCATGGAACTAACAGAAAACCTAGTAGCTCATATCGCACAAGAAGTACTCGGTACGACTACTATCCAGTATGGTGATGATCAAATCGAATTAGCCCCACGTTGGAAGCGACTTCACATGGCAGATGCGGTCAAGGAATATACAGGCGTAGACTTCTGGCAGCAACTGACGAAAGAACAAGCGCATGAACTAGCGAAAGAACATAACGTACAAGTAACTCCTTCTATGGAAGTAGGTCATGTACTGAATGAATTCTTCGAGCAGAAAGTAGAAGAAGAACTCGTCCAGCCGACATTCATCTATGGACATCCGGTAGAAGTATCACCGCTTGCAAAGAAGAATCCGGAAGACCCGCGATATACAGATCGTTTTGAGCTATTTATCGTACGCCGTGAACACGCTAACGCCTTCACCGAGTTAAACGATCCGATCGATCAGCGCGAACGGTTCGAGTCGCAGCTGGTAGAGAAGGAGCAAGGAAACGATGAAGCGCATGAAATGGATGAAGACTTCATTACAGCATTAGAATACGGACTACCTCCAACAGGTGGACTCGGCATTGGAATCGACCGTCTCGTCATGTTGCTGACGAACTCACAATCAATCCGCGATGTGCTGTTATTCCCTCAAATGCGTCCTAAAGACTGATTTGACAGCTCCAATAGCGATATTGGAGCTGTTTTTTTATTGCTTAAATCAAGGGATTTAATAGAGTGTAAAAGAAAATCAAAAAGAATTGAAGAAAACACTTGCGTTATTTAAAAACAGGTGGTATATTTATAAAGTTGCTTTTGAAGTTAGCGACTTAGCGAAAAACACAGCGAAAAAGTTTTTT
>NZ_CP015109.1:2067500-2070000 GCF_002082015.1 Sporosarcina ureae
GGGTAAAAGCCCCGTAATCGAAAGCACATTCTCTCCAGAGTGGATCCTGAGTACGGCGGAACACGTGAAATTCCGTCGGAATCCGGGAGGACCATCTCCCAAGGCTAAATACTCCCTAGTGACCGATAGTGAACCAGTACCGTGAGGGAAAGGTGAAAAGCACCCCGGAAGGGGAGTGAAATAGATCCTGAAACCGTGCGCTTACAAATTGTCAGAGCCCGTTAATGGGTGATGGCGTGCCTTTTGTAGAATGAACCGGCGAGTTACGATTCCATGCAAGGTTAAGCTGAGAAAGCGGAGCCGCAGCGAAAGCGAGTCTGAATAGGGCGAATGAGTATGGGGTCGTAGACCCGAAACCAGGTGATCTACCCATGTCCAGGGTGAAGGTCAGGTAACACTGACTGGAGGCCCGAACCCACGTATGTTGAAAAATGCGGGGATGAGGTGTGGGTAGCGGTGAAATTCCAATCGAACCTGGAGATAGCTGGTTCTCTCCGAAATAGCTTTAGGGCTAGCCTCAAACGAAAGAATCTCGGAGGTAGAGCACTGTTTGGACGAGGGGCCCATCCCGGGTTACCGAATTCAGACAAACTCCGAATGCCGATGATTTATGTTTGGGAGTCAGACAGTGGGTGATAAGATCCATTGTCGAGAGGGAAACAGCCCAGACCACCAGCTAAGGTCCCCAAGTATCTGTTAAGTGGAAAAGGATGTGGCGTTGCCCAGACAACCAGGATGTTGGCTTAGAAGCAGCCATCATTTAAAGAGTGCGTAATAGCTCACTGGTCGAGTGGCGCTGCGCCGAAAATGTACCGGGGCTAAACAGATCACCGAAGCTGTGGATTGACCTTAGGGTCAATGGTAGGAGAGCGTTCCAAGGGCGTTGAAGCTAGACCGGAAGGACTGGTGGAGCGCTTGGAAGTGAGAATGCCGGTATGAGTAGCGAAAGAAGGGTGAGAATCCCTTCCACCGAATGCCCAAGGTTTCCTGAGGAAGGCTCGTCCGCTCAGGGTTAGTCAGGACCTAAGTCGAGGCCGATAGGCGTAGACGATGGACAACAGGTTGATATTCCTGTACCACCTCCCCGCCGTTTGAGTAATGGGGGGACGCAGTAGGATAGGGTGAGCACACAGTTGGTTGTGTGTCTAAGCAGTGAGGTGGAGAACGAGGCAAATCCCGTTCTCATCCAACACCAGGCTGTGATGGCGAGGAGATTTAATCTCCAGAGTCCCTGATTTCACACTGCCAAGAAAAGCCTCTAGCGAGGCGGGAGGTGCCTGTACCGCAAACCGACACAGGTAGGCGAGGAGAGAATCCTAAGGTGATCGAGAGAACTCTCGTTAAGGAACTCGGCAAAATGACCCCGTAACTTCGGGAGAAGGGGTGCTCTGGTAGGGTGAATAGCCCGAGAGAGCCGCAGTGAATAGGCCCAGGCGACTGTTTAGCAAAAACACAGGTCTCTGCAAAATCGTAAGATGACGTATAGGGGCTGACGCCTGCCCGGTGCTGGAAGGTTAAGAGGAGGGGTTAGCGCAAGCGAAGCTCCGAATTGAAGCCCCAGTAAACGGCGGCCGTAACTATAACGGTCCTAAGGTAGCGAAATTCCTTGTCGGGTAAGTTCCGACCCGCACGAAAGGCGTAACGATCTGGGCACTGTCTCAACGAGAGACTCGGTGAAATTATAATATGCGTGAAGATGCGCATTACCCGCGACAGGACGGAAAGACCCCGTGGAGCTTTACTGTAGCCTGATATTGAATTCCGGTGCAGCCTGTACAGGATAGGTAGGAGCCTTGGATTCCGGAGCGCCAGCTTCGGAGGAGGCATTGGTGGGATACTACCCTGGCTGTATTGGACTTCTAACCCTTGCCCGTGATCCGGGCAGGAGACAGTGTCAGGTGGACAGTTTGACTGGGGCGGTCGCCTCCTAAAGAGTAACGGAGGCGCTCAAAGGTTTCCTCAGAATGGTTGGACATCATTCGCAGAGTGCAAAGGCATAAGGAAGCTTGACTGCGAGACCTACAAGTCGAGCAGGGTCGAAAGACGGACTTAGTGATCCGGTGGTTCCGCATGGAAGGGCCATCGCTCAACGGATAAAAGCTACCCCGGGGATAACAGGCTTATCTCCCCCAAGAGTCCACATCGACGGGGAGGTTTGGCACCTCGATGTCGGCTCGTCGCATCCTGGGGCTGTAGTCGGTCCCAAGGGTTGGGCTGTTCGCCCATTAAAGCGGCACGCGAGCTGGGTTCAGAACGTCGTGAGACAGTTCGGTCCCTATCCGTCGCGGGCGCAGGAAATTTGAGAAGAGCTGTCCTTAGTACGAGAGGACCGGGATGGACATACCGCTGGTGTACCAGTTGTCTTGCCAAAGGCATCGCTGGGTAGCTATGTATGGACGGGATAAATGCTGAAAGCATCTAAGCATGAAGCCCCCTTCAAGATGAGATTTCCCATTACGCAAGTAAGTAAGATCCCTCAAAGATGATGAGGTGGATAGGT